>CAZHDQ010000222.1:0-5296 GCA_964531595.1 uncultured Anaeromyxobacteraceae bacterium | reverse complement strand
GTCGCCTCGCGGCCGGTGCCGATCGGCTCGCGGCGTAGCAGGTCCATGTCCTCCGCGAGGGCCAACCGCAGAGCGCCGTCGGAATCCCGGACCTGTCGGATTCGACGCAGGAAGACCCCGGTGGACAGGTGATCGTTTGCAACCTCCAGCAATGGTTCGCCCTCGACATGGAGCGGCGGAACGCCGTCCGCGTCGACGCGTTCAAGTGGACTAACCCGGCAGGCACCGTCGCGGATGTCGTACTCGGCAGACGCCGTAAAATCGATGACCGTACCGAGGTACGCGTCCAGTCGGTCCTTGGCCCACTGCTCGCGATCATCGCGCAACACGCCGGTTTGGATCTGTACTTGGGCGCCTGCCGCCGGTGCCCGGACCGCCGCCAGGTAGTGGTACTGCAACGTGGGCTCGCGAACACTGCAAAACGTGCCCCGCTCCCCCTCGCCAGCGGTCCGCCCCGGATCGACCTGCCACGTCAGCGATTGCCCCGGACGCGTCAACTCCAGCGAACCGCTTCGGACGCGCACCTCGTGGGGGGTGATCTCGATTCCCAGCGGGTGCGTTTCGGGCAGCACCTGCCGCAGGGCATCGGCCACTTGCGCTTTTAAGCGCTTCAGCATTTCCGGCAGGAATGGGAACGGAAACGAAACCGCCGCCATCGGCACGACGTCCAGGTCCAGGTCGAATCGACCAGACCAGGGGACCAGTTTTGCATCCCTGGCCGCCATCCGGGATACCGAGGTCCCGTAGCCGTCGACGACCTCGAACAGCGTCCCTTCGAACGTGGCCCTGCCGCCCACCAGGCGCACATCCAGTCCCTCGATCGACGGGGCCGACAGGCAGAAGCGGCGCCACCGGCCCTCCCCTTCGCCCACCAGCAGCAGGATGTCCGAAAACGGCTGGTCGTCACCCCAGGGGAACCCCTTGGAGTGTTCGCCCGCAACTAGGAAAAACGGCCGCTCGTCGGCGCCTTCGCCCGCGAGCATCCCCGAAAGCACCAGATTTTCGTAGGACGCGTCGTACAGGGGACGCCATCCCGCCATGTATTCGTCCCGCAGCGACCCGGCGGCAAGCGACATGAAGGCCGCGTAGGCCAACAAGCGCTGGCGGATCGTCGCGGGGCCAATGACGCGCATCGACCCCGCCAGGGACGCCGAATCCCGCAGCAGGAAGCACACTATTCCGGCCGCGACGACCGGGCCAGATTCGTCGTCGCCTTCATGGATCCGGGTGTGCAGGTGGGTGATGTCGGTCCGCAGCCCGGTGGCGTCGCCGGCCACCAAGTCCTTTTGTCCCTTCAGGAAGAACCGTCGTCCGTCCACGCCCGTGAAGCCGAACGCATACACCATGCGCAAAACACCGGTCACTGGGTCCAAGTCGAACAGGTGGATGCGCCCGTCCCGGATCGGGAAGGTGCCGCCCAGGGGTCCGAACGTGACCTCGCCAGTCAATTCACCCTGGTGATGCGCGTCCTCCAGGAAACGTTCCATGTCGCCCATCAGCGCATGCACGGTGAACGCAAGTCGCGTGCCGTCGTGGCGTCCCTGGGCATCGCCGGCCGCTGGGTCGTCGGCGTTCAGCGTCGCGAATCCGCTCATGGTTTCGTCGAACCCGAATGCAACACCCCGCAAAATACCCATATCCCCCCCACGGACAAAGCACTGTAGAAAACCGACGTGACTGGAATCTACCGACTCCCCTAGCGCTTGTCAATACTTAACGTTAATCTTGGAAAAACAGAGACGTAGACCACAGTCGCCCCTGATTTTCGAAGCATCGATGATGGGTCGTTCGCCCTGCTGTTCCTAGGCTTTCAGATCGGGAAGACGCGGTACGGACCGTATTTTGTAGCGGCTATACCAGCAACGAAGTGCCGACATGCTAACGGAGTCACGGGTTCAATGCGCCACTGACAAACCCTATCGCTTCGCACGACGTCGGAGCAAAGGGGCAATCCAACAGGCAATTCGGCATTGCTGGCAGATTACGGTTGCGCACCCTCGCGGCGCCACGCCAGACGAAAATCCTGGCCCGTGACGATGGACTGGCCCAGCGTAGGTATCGTCCCCTTGTCCGGCAGCAGCAAAGGCGCCTTGCTACAATTGCGGATGTCGCGATCGATGTCGATGCCGGGCGCTACCTGGAACAATTCCAGGCCCTTGTCCGTCAGCCGGAACGCACCTACCGGCGTCACGTAGAACACGTGCTTGCCGGCGGCCAGCGCCGTGCGCGCCGAGAAAGTGACCTCGTCAACCCGTTCCACGAATTTCGGGATGCCGGGCTTGATGACACGCAGGCGGCCGTCCTCGATCGCCATCTGCCCCTTGGCCGTGAACGCGCCGACGAACACGATCGTCTTCGCCGAGGCCACCAGGTTCAGGAAGCCACCAGGCCCCACGTAGTTCTTCGCCCCCTCCGCCTTCTTGGAAACGTTGACGTTGCCTTCCCCGTCCGTCTGGAGCATCCCCAGGATCGTCACGTCCAGATGGTCCTCACAGTACCGGAACATTTCGGCAGAGGTCATCAGGCGTTCGGGGTTCACGCCCATCCCGAAGAACAGCCCCGGTGCCGGTGTGCCACCGTAGACTCCGGTTTCGATCAGAAACTTCACGTCGCTCCCCAACCCGCCGGCCTCGACCAAACGGCCGACCTCCTGGGGCAGGCCATATCCAATGATGCAAGTCCCACCGGGCTTCGCGATGCGCGAGAAAAGGTCCGCGGTCTGGCGAGCCAACATGCTGTCGACAGGGCCGCGTTCCGGGTCCATTTTCAGGATGGAGTTCATGACCTTGGCACGCTTGGCCGCCTTGCGGACATCGCATTTCGCCCCTGGCAGGTACTCAGGCCACGGCGCGTTCATGGGCATGCCGATCGCCAAGTCCGCCTTGGGGTGTACGACGATCGCGTCAACGTATTCCGCCGCCAGGAAGATCCGGCCGACATCCTTCGGGACGATTCGAGCAACGACGGCCAGCGAGACTCCGCCGTTCGCCTTAGCCGCCAGCGAGGCCTCCCGGGTCTCGCCGTACATCGGTGCGCCATCCATGTACAGGTTGCCTTCGGCGTCCGCTCCAGTCGCCACCACGCAGGCAACGGTGATCTTCGGCAGCCGGTAGCGCAACAGGTCGCCTTCGGGCGCCACCAGCATCTCGCCGGTCCCGGGGGTCACCTGCGTCCCCGTCCCGACTCGTGGGTCGATGAACGTCCCGACGCCGACGTCGGACACCAGAGAGTCCTCACCCTGCCCCTGGGCGGCTGCCAGGTGGGTGATGGTGCCCTGGGGAAGCACCGCAAGTTCGCATTTGCCGGCTTCCGCCAGTTTCAGGTGCGCCCGCGACGTCTCGAAGTGTCCGGTGATAAATCGTGTGCATAGCCCGTCCAGGGCAATCTCTTCGACGGACCCAGGGATAAGGCCACGGCCTCCGGCACCACCTGCTGTGATCCACGTCAGGCCGGCGGGCCGCCCGCTACCCTGGAACCTTTCGCGGATCGCCCGATACAGGATCGCCGGTCGCATCGTGCCCGCGAGGCCGGTGGACATCACAACCGCATCGTCAGGGACTAGGGCGGCTGCATCCCGCGCAGACATGAACTTTGGATTGTCGACCTTGGGGCGAAACGCCAGGTCCCATCGCTTGCAGTTGCGCTTCCACTGGATCAGTCGCCAGAACATACGGGCCTTCAGGAACACCGACATCGCAAAGCCTCCGTCGAAAGGTAAGGACCGCCGAAGCGGCCCAGTTATGACGCGGTGCGTCTAACGCAAACAGGCTGCCGTGAGAAGGGGGAAACACCAAAAAGGTGGACGAATGCCCCCGGGGAGGCAGACTAACGGAGCACGCGCCGCGCCAACAGCATGCACCCGGACACAACCACGCCCAACATCGCGACGGGCAGGAATCGCAGGTCACCCGACAGCGCGTCAACCGAGAAACCGATCACGGGTGCCAGGACGGCCGAAAAGATCGACTGCGCCTGCGATTCTACCGACAGAACCGTCGCCTGGCGTTCCGCTGGCGCGTGGTCGTCGATCCGGCTGAACAGAATGGGGCGCCAGGTGTCCTGAATGACCGCCAGAGCCACGAATCCGGCCGCCGCGACTACCGGCCACCCAACCGTCAGGCCCGTGGCCATCAGGGCGAACACCCCCAGGTAGGCAATCCACAAACGCCCCGCCGCCCGGTCGGCCGATCCCGCCCTAGCCTCGACCCGGTGGGCCGTCCGCGCCGCCCTGCTGCCCAGTAGGTGCAAGACCACGTAAACGATGCCCACTAGCACGGCCGTGCGGCGGCGGTCCCCAAATCCCACCAAGATAGGTAGTGCCAGTGCCAGCGACTCCAGCAACGGTTGCAGATAGCCCTTGACGACCTTGAAGGTGCCCTCGAAGCCAGCCGATTCGACGAGGATGCGGCGCAGCGCCCGGTCTCGCAGTGCATCCCGGACGCCGGCGATCATCATTCGCCAGACTGCACGAAAAGATCGACCATCCGCCGGCGCACCGTCCAGATATTTCGGATAGCCCAGGAAGTTGTCATCAAGCATGGCAATCTTGGGCGCCTGGGTCGGCGTCCGGACCATTCACCGCCGTTGCGGCAGGCTGCCCCCGGGCTGCGCACGCGACACCCTGTATGCGCTCGCCGTGCTGGTGCTGGCCTCTCTGCCGGGCCCCGCCATGGGCGGCATCGCTTGGTGGCTGCACGGACGGGCGTCATGGAGTGCCGTCGTTTTGCTGGTGGCGGACTGGTGGCTTAGTTCGTATGTCAGCACGGTACTCATCGCACCCATGATGGTCGTGGTGCTGTTATACCGCCGGGGCGCCAAGATTGCCGAACCCGGCATCTGGCCGCTGGCCAGCCTTTTAATGGGCCTGGCCCTGCTTACCGCGGCCTTTTCCTGGCGTCTGGAGCGCAAACGATTGCTGCAGGTTCTGCAAGTTGAGGCGCGCGAGGTCTTTGCAGCCCTCCGCGGCGAATTCGAGTCCGGCGTCAGTTCACTTTACGCCATCCGTGCCTTTGTCGAAGCATCCGAGAACGTCACCAGAAACGACTTCGAGGTTTTTACGGCGCTGCTGCTGGAACGTAACCCTGCTATTCAGGGCTTGTGCCTGCTGCGACGCGCTCCCCACCACCAGCGCACGGCTTTCGAGCAAGCGGTGCGCAGCGAAGGGTTCCCGGATTTCCAGATCTTCGAGTACGACGCGCAACGACACCCGACGCCGGCGGCGGAGCGCGCCGAGTACTGCGTGTACCTTTACGTCGAACCTTTCGAGCCTCTGCGCGCCCATCTTTTCGGCTATGAC
>CAZHDQ010000221.1:0-5297 GCA_964531595.1 uncultured Anaeromyxobacteraceae bacterium | reverse complement strand
AACGGGCGGGACTGCGGTAGCGCCGACCTCGACCAGATCCAGTCCCGCGTCCTCGGCCATCTGCATGGCCTGGTAGAACGGAACCACTCCGACCTGCTCGCCTTCGGCGCCGATCAGTCGCACTTCCCGTGCCCGAATGCGGGCATTGATCCGGACGTCCTTGTCCTCCAAATCGACCTCATCAAAAGATTGATGGCGAACGCCCCCGCGGTGCAGGTTCGTCCAGGGGCTCCAGTAGGCGCGACTGGGATTGAACCAGCGACCCCTACCGTGTCAAGGTAGTGCTCTCCCACTGAGCTACGCGCCTGGCGCCTAAAGCGAGGGACATCCTACGTGAAAACAGATGGATGTCAAGCGCATTTCGGAAAGCAGCGCAGCGGAAAATCCACGGAGTAGTGACGTCTTTGCCAGATCTTCGAGGCAAGTCCTGTTGTCGGAAGGCGGTTATACTTTTTATCGGGTACCCTCCGCCGATTGATGCGTGCGTTTTCCGAGTGCATGGGCCGTTTACATTGACTGAATCCGACCGACGGTGATATCGTTTGCGGCGCCGTGCGTGTTCCGTGTCGCCATGAGGGGTTGCAGGACTGCCGGTGTGGTCCGCGAACGGAGGGGCTGAAAGATGCTGGTTCGCTTGTTGAAGGGGCGTGGAACGATCGTTCCGGTCGCCCTGTTGTCGTTTCTGGGGTCTACGGTTGGCATGCCGGCGATCGCCGGGGCGCAATCACGCGGCGCGAAGTCGTCGATGCTGATGGTGCCGGTGCAGCGGGGGCCGGGGGTCCCCGAAATGGTCCAGGCGAAGAGCCAGGAAATGCTGGCTGCTTTACTGGGTATCGAGCCGGGGATCAAGCTGACGGTTGCAACGGTAGAGGCCGAGGCTGAGCCCGTGCTGGCGCCGGTCGTGTCGGCGCCAGTGCAGGCCGATGTCACGGCGTTGGCGCCGCTTCCCGACCACCCTGATATCGAGAAGGCCCAAAAGGCCGCGACATCGGGACGAGGACAGGCTATTTCCGGGCGTTACGAGGGTGCGCTGACGTCGTTGCTTCGGGCGAAATCACTTTTCGAGAAGCGCATGTCCGGTCTAGCCGACTTTGACCAGTATATTGAGGTTCTGGCGTGGATCGCCGCGTCGTTCGTCAACGGCGGCTTCAGCGAGGAAGCCGGACCAGCGGCCTTGGAACTACTGACGGTGGCGCCAAGTTACATGCCGGACGCCAATGTGCTGGGCGCCCGCGCGGCGTCTGCGATCGAGTCGGCGAAGTCCCGCATTAAGACGGGTGCTACGGTGACCGTGACGGCGGAACCTGCCGATGCCGACATCTGGCTTGACGGGCGGTTGCTGGGCAAGGGGACGCAGACTGTATCCGACCTGCCGCGCGGCAAGCATTTCGTGCGCGTCGCGTCACCTACGACAATTCCGACCGCGCGCCGGATCGATAACCGGCGCAGCGAAGTTTCGGTGAAATTGACTGCCAAGTTGCGTGCAGGTGTGGCTCCAACCGCAGTGGTAAAGGCCGCTCCGGTAGTGGCGCCTGGTACCAGGACGCTGGCTTGGTACGCCCGCAACGGTGAATTCCAGGACCCTGGTTTTGCTGCCCTGGCACGCGATGACGCGCGTCGGAACATGACCGATTTTGTGCTTTTAGGCTACGTCGGACGGGCCGGGTCGGCATATCACCTCGGCCTGTTTCTGTTCAACGCGGGTACCGGTAAGCTGGCGGCGATGGACCCGGCGACGATCGATACCGAATTGGCGAACCTCCAAGTGGCTTTGCTGGACCAGGAGTCTCGTCTGGCAAGGGCCGTAGCCGAGTTCCCGGAAGACCGTGTGGTTCGTGGGAAGACCGAATTGTACACGCGTACAGCGCTACGCGCTCCGGTTCCCCCGCCTGCACCGGCCCCAGTGCTGGCCGCAGCACCGACCCCTGCGCTGGCGCCTTACATGGCCCCCGTTGCGACGACTAAATCAGTGCCCTCGGCACCTGTGGTGATGCCGACGCGCCAAGCAGCGCCGGTAGGCGGATTTGGCGAAATCCCAGAAGACTTCCCGATGGATATCCTGGACACCCCTGCCAAAAAGAAACCACTTTACAAGCAGTGGTGGCTCTGGACGGCGGTGGGCGCGGTGGTTGTGGGCGGTGCGGTCGCGGCCGGCGTATTGCTGACGAAGGATGATGGCGGGCCCTCGGATGTTAAGGGCCAGGCGACTTGGCGTTAGGAGGGTGCGATGTCCAAGTGCATGAAATGGATGACCTTGGCCGTTGCCGCCGGCGTGCTGGTGGGTTGCGGGGCGGACGATGGCGATGTTCCCTCTGTGATGGACATCCGGATGGTCGGAGTGCCAGCCTCGACAACAATTCCCGGTGGGTCCGCCGATCCGTTAGCCGGCGCTCGCATCGTCCGACTGACGGTCGAGGGGCCGGGCATGGAACCCGTGTCTGTGGCGTACGACTTCCTGTCGAACAAAGGTGGCGACCTGCCCCCATTTCCTGAGGGCTATGATCGCCAGGTGACCGTTGAACTTTGCCAGCAGCGATGCGACGAGAACGTGGCCGGCGACATCGTGTCGCGCGGGCGGTCCGTGCCGCTGACCCGCTTCAAAGGCGACGGCAACCGTGCGGTCAACGTGTTCGTATCGCCGCGGAATTCAATCGTTGCCCCAATGTCCCCGTCTGGTGATGGATCGTCCTGGGAGGCGTCGTCGATGGTCCGCAAGGAGCGGGTCGGCGCCTCTGTGACGGCTTTGGACGATGGCCGCCTATTGATTGTTGGTGGGGTGAAGAAGAAGAGTGAGTCCAAAACCTGGTACTTGGCCAAGGACATTGATCGTCTTTACGACGACGCCGAAATCTACGATCCGCGGACCGGGAAGTTCACGGCGGCGGGAGGGGCGCTGAACGTTGCACGCGCCTTCCACCAAGCAGTCAAACTGGGCGGTCCTAATCGGAAGGACGGTCGTGTGCTGATCCTGGGTGGCTACACCAGCGAGAGTGGGTCTATCAAACCTTCGGGTAGCGTTGAAATCTACGATCCGCTGACCGATCGTTTCTCTACGGTCGAACAGGGTATGGCCGGTGGTGGGCGCGCGCTGTTCACTGCGAACCTGGTGTTCCCCGATGACGGAGTCGTGATGATCGCCGGGGGCCTGGCGGATCCGGCCGTGGTCGGAGGCACTTGGCACCTGTATAAGGCCGGCACTGGCACCATCGGGGCCGGTCCACTGATGAACAGCGAAGACGGCAAGACCGGGCAGGTCCGCTATAACCACACGACGACGTTCCTGGACAACCACGCGTTCGGCGCAGGCGGGGAAGCGGGGCCTGCCTATGTGCTGATCGGGGGCGAAAACGGTAACGGGACCATCCAGGCCACGGAAGTGCTCGTGCCAAAGAAGGACTATGGCGGTACGCCCTTCACGATGGTAGCGGACGATACTGCGATGCCCGACCTTCCGGTTGGTGGACGGACGCTACACGCCTCTGTGTATGTTCCGACCCTCGGGCTGATCTACGTAATCGGCGGTTTTATCGAGCAGGATCTGGTCAGCCCGACGGACCGGATCGAGGTCTACTGGACCGGTCAGAAGGCCTTCCAGGAAAATACCGGGATGGCTTTGGGTTCGGCCCGCGGCGGCTTGACCGCGACGTTGATGGACGCATCGACGATCTTGGTGGCGGGCGGCTACAGTGCCACGGGCGCGACCGTCGATACAGATGTATTGGTGGTCAACAAAGAGTGCTGGCAGGAAGGCGGGCAGGAGAAGTGCGGGCGCGTCCCGCGGGTGTTCCACGGTAGGACGCCACTCCTCGAGATGCCTCGCGCGGGCCACACCGCGGTGTTTGACCCGACCCGCCGCGTGTTCCTGGTCGGCGGCCTGTCCGACGGAAATGCGGTTGCCGATCCGATCCTCTACAACCCCGATTAGTGCCCTGACACATAATTCAACTTACGATCTTTGCGGACTCAGAAGCTGTCGGCGGTGTTGCGCCTTCTTGACGAATTATCACTGCGTTTGATTCGGCGCTCCAGTCATCGGTAATGATTCGACGTCCGTTTGGGGGCCGTGCAGCATCCCGGACCAATCAGCGGCGACGTGGACGCATCCGGGCGGTAATCAGGACCTCGTTGTTATTGGTCGACAACTGGGCACAGCGAACCTCCTCAAGGCCGGTCGCGCGGACCTGCTCGATTAGGTCGGGCAGTTGCCCTTCGGCGTTCGGGTTGTTCAGTTTGACGATCCAGAGCAGCCCGAGCAGCGAGGGCCGGGTCAACGAGATCAACCTCTGTACGTACGGCAGCAAGGCGCCGGCACCTGCGTTGACGTCGATCATCATCCAATGGACGTGTCGATTCAGGTCGTTTGGGGCCAGGTCCTGAATGCGGCGAGGTAACCAGGTAAAGCGTGCGTACCCTTGCTGGAAGCCGGCGACGCGCTGGTCCACGGCTACCGGGTCCACGCCGATTACGTCAAGCCCTCGCTGGAGAAGCGCCATCGAACCACCGCCTGGGGCGCAGCCGATCTTGAGGACAGTCTGACTTCGCTCTAGGGGTAGTCCGGACCGGCGGATGCCTTCTTCTGCCTTCAGCCAAGCGTCGGACGGGGCATCCGGCGGCATGGAGAACGGGAAGTTACCCCCGGGCCAAGGAGCGACGCCCTGATAGTGGCGGTGCAGGCCGACCGCCCAGTCACTTCCGTCGGACACGGCGATGTCGGCAACCAGATCGCCGAGCTTGGGGTCGGGTTCGGACAGGATATGGACACCGCCATCAAAAGCCCGCGCCGCCAGTTCGTCGTGGACAGCACGGCAGCGGGGGCATAAAAAAGAACGGTCGTGAGGCTGGCCCATTGGGAACACGTGCAGGCGCAAAGGCTGGCCAGGGGCTTCGTGCGCCAACAGTTGTACTGTGCTGCGAGCGTGGGGAGTCGGTAGTCCGCCGCGTGGTGGAGCGTCGAATAAAACGCCGATACGCCGTGCGAAGACCGGCTGCCAGTCCTGGTCCAAGGCCTGTCGGTGGTTCAAGTCCTCGGTCTTGAAGGTTACGAAGCCCGGTCGCGAGAACGCCAACCGCCATTGCGGGCGTGCGCGGGCGACCTCGCGCCTCAGGCTAGCCTCGGATCCGATTTGGCACACAGTGAATATAAGCATCGCAGCGGCCACACGGTCGAGTATAGCGGCATTATGAATGGCAAACCGCGGCAGTTGCAACCAATATTGCACATGGGTTGATCGGAATGATCAACCTTTTGTTGGAAGTGATGCGTGTGGCGAAAGGCGAATCCCGGCTCGGCGGGGTCC
>CAZHDQ010000220.1:0-5304 GCA_964531595.1 uncultured Anaeromyxobacteraceae bacterium | reverse complement strand
TTACCGGTCGGTCAACCGCGGCGTCCCATGGGCACGCATCCGCTGGAACCTTGACGCATTGCTGGCCGCGCGCCGAGAAGGCCGGCTGGCGACAGAAATCACTTACAGCATGGTCATCCTGAAGGCGAACATGCACGAAGTGGTCGCGTTCGCGAAAATGGGCATCGCTGACGGGGTGGCTGTGCGTTATCTGCTGCCCCAACGCGACCGCAACGCCCAGAGCATCCTGACGTCCGCCGATGCGATGGCAACCGCGGAAGACGGGCTGCGCCAGGCGGCGGGGCTGCTGCGGGGCCAGGACCTGTCACGATGGGCAGACGACGCAGAGGTCCAGGCAGATATCCTGGCGAAGCGGCGCGCAGCGAGCCTGCTAGAACCCATCGGGAATGCCTGAATTGGCGAAATCCAGGATGAGTTCTGACCACAACTGGCCATCGCGATAAGCTAAGACAAGGCGAAACGCCCTGGGACACGCTTCACGCGTCACCGCGTGGCTGCATCGCCCGTGCCGCCTTCCCACTCCCCCCGCAGCACCCCGCAGACCACCAAGTCCTCCGGCTGGCCCCACTGGCGCACATGGGCACGCAGGCGCCCCTCGTACACCATGCCGATCTTCTCGAGCACCCGCCCCGACGCCGGGTTGCGCGCGAAGTACTGGGCGAACACCCGCTCTAGATCCAACACGCCGAACGCAAAGCCAAGCACCGCTCGGGCAGCCTCGGTCGCAATGCCGAGGTTCCAAAAGGGGCGCCCGAGCCAGTAGCCCATTTCCGCGTGGCGGTGGCGCGAGTCGATGCCTGCCAACCCAATAGCACCCATCAACGTCCCGTCGGCCCTCGCGGTAATCGCAAACACAGCCTCGCTCCCTTCGCACCAGGCACGCCCGTGAACAGCGATCCATTCCTCCGCCAAGCCGTCTGGATATGGATGGGGGATGTTCAAAGCCGTATCGGCAACCTCGAAATCGCTGGCCCATTTCTGCACGTCCGGCCCGTCCGAGGCCGTCATTGGCCGCAACACCAGACGCGCAGTCGTCAGCACGGGGGGCATGTCCATTTTGTGCTTCATCCGCTTCCCAGTCGGGCCGATTCGCTACCCGTCATGCCGCGTCTTGAAATCGCGCCCGACCCAGCGCCGCGCCAGCACCAGCATCACGGTCGACGAACAGGCGATCAGACCGTAAATCAGCCACATCGTTTCGGTGTTCAACTGTCCGGCCGGTGTGTTCGCCGGGCAGTATCTTTCCAGGAAGTACCCCGAGAACAGGGGCGTGACCACCTTGGTCAAAAACCACGGGAACTGCGCGACGCCCATGTACGCGCCGGTGCGCCCCTCGGGCGCGATCTCGGCCGCGTACTGCAGAAATCGCGGCTGCCACATCGCCTCGCCGATCGTCATCAGCACCAAAAACGAGAATAGCGTCAGTGGCGACGGCCCCAGCACCAGCAAAAAGGTCGGCAGCGCCATCACCGCGGTGCCCAGGATCATCATATTGTAAACATTGCGCCGCCAGGTCAGGGCGGTCACGATAGGCACCAGGATGAAGATCAGCAGTGGGTTGAAGTTGGTCGCAACCTCGAAGTTCTGGCCGATCCAGGTCCCCTGGTAGGCCCGGTTTACGTACATCGGCAACGTGAGCCAGTTGTGCGCGAACAGCGTCTGGACCGGGATCAGGCAGAACACGAAGAAACTGAACTTCGCGTCGGCCAGTGGATGGTTACGAAGCCAGTGCCAGACCCGCGCAAGCCATCCGATCGGGACCGCGGCCGTAGGTGCAGGCGCGACAACCACGACATCCGGCTTCGGGGCACCGCCGCTCGCGGCCTGAGCCGCCTGCGCCTTCGCGATGGCATCGCGTTCAACCTTACGAGTCAACACCAGGAAGGTGGCCAGCAGGCCGACTCCGGTGATCGCGGTATAGACCCAGTAGACGCCGGGAATGCCCAGCCCCAGGTACTTCTTGTCGCGCAGCAAAAAGGCGAATGTCGGCAGCCATCCACCCAGGTTCATCAGCGCGTACAACATCGCGAAGCCCATCGACGCGGTCTGCGGCGTCGAGAACTTGCGGATGCCCGCGTAGGCCGCTGGCTGGTACATGCCGTACCCCAGCACGATCAGCAGGATGCCGGCTAGCGTCATCATGTGTATCGGCGACCCGAGCCCGTCCGGCCCCATCCCCAGCGCAGGCCCAGCCGATATCACAATGCGCCCGACCAGCATCAGCACCAGAGCCGCAAGGATTGCGGTCCGTACGCCCCACTTATCGGTCAGGCCGCCGAACAGGAACATGCTGAAGGTGATCCCGAAGGTCAGCACCCCTACGTTGAACCCCGCCATGCGGTCGTCCAGCCCGACCGATTCATTAAAGAACATCGCGAGGTAGCCCAGCATCCCGAAGTAGACTAGGCCTTCCAGAAAATAGCTCAGGTTGATGCCCCAAAGCGCGCGGGGCGCGTGGATTAGGTCCACAAAAGGCTGGGTGATTTCCTTCCACCAGGGCCCCTTCGGGGCGTCGGGCGCGGTTTCGGCCATCGGTTCCTCCGGTTGGCTGGGGCCTAAACGGACGGCGGCAAGGGTACCACGGACGCAAAACGTCGGACACGCCTCGATTCACGCCAAAATCCACGCAAAAACCCAAGCCGGGATCCACACCGGGATCCACCAACCAAGGCGGGCCGTCCCCCCACCCACCGGAGCCAGCCGAATCGCGGCACCGCCCGGCCTATTCGGCGATATCATCCAGGCGTCCTCGAACGCGGGAGGCCCCGACACATGCGCACTCTTTCGCCCATGAAGCCCATTGTGCTGGCCATGGCCCTGGCCCTTGCAATGACGACCGCGTGCAGACGCATCGGCCAGGACTCCGCCGGCACGGCCACCCCGCCGGTCACCCGACCCGATCCTGCACCGGACGCCACGGTGATCCCGGTACTGGACGCCGCTGGTGCCGGGGAACTGGCTGCTCTGTCACTGGCCTGCGTGGACCGCGAATACCCTAACAAGCCCGGCAGCGTCGTCGATGGCGATGAAACGGTTGTGCCGCTGCGGCGGCCCGCTGAGGTCCGCGATGCCCACGACCCACGCATCGGCCACCTGATCGGCCTCTAATTCCACCGGGCCTGGACACTGGCCGGGATAGCCGAAGCCTTGCCACCGGAAGATTTGCGCCGCCCGGTACTGCGAAACCTGGGTAAGGCCCATTTGGCTTCTGGGCTGAAACAGATGAAGGACAGCGGATACGGTGGCGAACACTGGCTGGCATCGTTTGCGCTGTTCGCGCGCCTGGCTTTTCACGACCAGGACCGGCAGGACGGGATCTAGCGACGTGGTTGAGCCTGGGCGTCGGTCTTGGTCATCGGGGCGTTAGTAGCGACCTCGCGATTCGACGCGCCATCCGCCACCAGCCGGATCTTGCCGGTGTAGTGCAGCCACTTGACGGTCATCGTGCTCTCCAAATACATCCGGCCACGTCGCTCGTAGGCAACCCCATCGGACACGGACAGGGTCCCCTTGCTGGACAGCGCGGTAAACCGGCAACTGTCCTGGGGAATGAACTTCATGCGGCCGCGGGCGTCGTACTTGACCACGAAGCGACAAGACTGGCCCGACCACGCGTGCGTCAGCGTCATCCTTGTCAGCCCGTCGGGGTCTCGCTTGACCGACGCGTACACCTTCGCAAACAAAGAATCCTTGTTCGCCGGGTTGTGAGGCGTGGCCTTCAGCACTTGGACCTTTCCCCGAAGGACGGCGTCGCCGGGTTGTGGGTCGACCTTCGCCTCCGCGGGCGCTGCGGTCAGGGTCATCCAAGTCGCCGCGGTCAGGATCGCGAGAATGCGCATTGTCATGTCGTCACCTCCGGAGACGCAGGGGCCGGTCCCTTCCGGCTGGCGTCACTAGGGATGGTGGACGGGAGGCAGGCGTCTATATTTCATGATCCTAATTTTTGTAGAAATTACGGAAGCTTGAAACTGTCGAAGAGCGACCAGGATCGGCCAACTGCCGCGGCACGCACCCGCTACAACCACAGGGCGGCCACGCCGGCACACAGCAGGGGGATAGCGAAGTTGTCATCCAGGCGATCGCACGCCAGTTCCGTCAACGTCCCGGCCAGGGCGACCGTCCCCAACATGCCTACCATGCGCCAGGAAGACATCGAAGGTCCCGCCAGCGCGAACAGAACGCCACCCACTAGAAGCGCCATGCCCAGGAACGCCAATGTGCCGACGACGCTCTTTTCCCCGAACAGCTTGACGTGCCCCCACCGCTTGCCAACCAGGGTTGCGGCCGGATCGGCGAATGCCAGCGTCAGTACGCCCAGTTCCGCCGCGAACTGCGGCATTACCAGCACCGCCATGAACACCGACAGGGTGTACCACGATGCAGAATTCGGGCGGTTCCGCTCCCAGGGCCGGATGATATGTTTGAACGGCAACGTCAGAGCAAAGTTGAGGCGCGGATGGATCCGCCGCAGCAGTTCCGTCAGCACCGCAGTCCCCGCCAGCACGCCAGTAATCCCGACAGCCCAGGCCCGCGTGAGCAGCAGTTCGTACATCAGCACGCCGGCCAGCCCCATTCCCACATGGAACAGGTTGCGTTGATAATTAGTCGGCTTCAACGGCCGCAGCGCAACGGGCTTTGAGGCGGTCCCCAGTTCGGCTCGGTGGGACCTGCGAAACTTCCGGATCCGGCGCCGCAGGTCCTCGTACTGGTCGGACATCGCCCCGGCCAGTTCCTTCAACCGCCGTGCGTTGTCGCAATCGGCCAGCGTACCGGCGTACTCGGTCATGCTTTCGTACAGACGGTCAAGCGCAGGGCTCACGGACTCGGCCCGGGACACCATCGCGTCCCTGGCCTGGCAGGCACGCACGGCGAGATCCCTGCATTGCGCCACCACCGCTTCGCGCCAAGCACCGTCCGACGGCCGGGGTCGCTGGACGCTAGACGCAAGTTCATACAGGTCGTCGGCGATGTCGTGCAGGAGGGCGTTGACTTGCAGAGTCTGGTTCCACGCGACGTTCATCGTGGCTCCGAATACGTTGCAACCGGTCGAAAACGGTCGTCGACCGGGTGAACAATTGGACCACAATCGGATGCCAAACGCAAAGGAGGACGCGCGACTTACGGTCATTCGCGGACACCACCGCCCGCACCCCGGGATCGAGTTGGCGGATCTGCACCAAAGCGTCCTTGCCTACCGACCTCGCCAGGCACTGTCAGGTCCAGCGTCACCGCGCAGAACGGGTGATCAGACGCAATCGCATCGCGGTAGAGCGCGACCTTAACGACCCGTCGCTACCCACCTTC
>CAZHDQ010000219.1:0-5338 GCA_964531595.1 uncultured Anaeromyxobacteraceae bacterium | reverse complement strand
AGTGACCTGATCCGGCGCGCAACGGCCAGGCCGTGGGTCCGTCCTGCGGCCTGGCTTTGCGTGCCGGCCACTTCACATCCCCCACCAATATCGCTGCGTGATCAGGGCCTTTTTTCCCAGTAACTAGAAGATCTAAAAGTTACTCCTGGTCCGCATGTTGGCATGCGTCTCCTTGGTCGGGAAGCAGGTTCGCGAAGTCGGGCAACAGGGGGTTCAAGGGGGCCTTTTTGTTGCACTTGTGCTGCGCGAAGGAGTCCGGGGGCGCCAGTGGGCTTCGAAGCCTTAGGTGATAATGATTATCAACAGTAACACGCAAGGAACTTGTGTTTCGGAGGTGGCACCTTACTATCAAACCACGCATCACTAGGCGTCGAAGGTCCCATGCATCTGCGCATGGGGGCCATTGATGGTTGGGAGTTTGGAAAGACTCCCGGCCTCTGGGTACATGGACCATAGAACCCTCCAATTCCGTGGAGGGTGTGAATGAGGGCGGAAATGTTATTGACAAGAAAGTGGGCTTCGCTGCTGATAGCAGCCACGGTGGCTTTGGGGTTCGGGACGGCTGCGGATGCGGCCCCCGTTTTGAGGCATCAGGAGGACGTCCACGGCGACTTCCAACTGATCGGCAACACACTGGCGCATGACTGTGCCATGGCTGCGCCGATCGTCGGCACCGTTGGTGCTTGCGGCAGCAGCACTAGCGATTCTGGCACGGACATCATGTGGAGTTCCGACAGCCCGGCTGCCGGGCAGGCCGAGGCGAACACCAGCGTCACGGTCGCGAATGCGCGATCGACGGCGGTGCTGACGCTCCCGCCGGGCGCCACGGTAACTTACGCCCGCCTGCTGTGGTCGGGCCATCGCAGCACCGCGGACACGACGGCGACGATCGAGGTACCGGCCGCCAGCGCGACGCTGAACCTGACGGCGGAGCATTCGTACACCGCCGTGGATTCGTCTGATTCTGGCCGAACCTTCTACCAGTCCACCACTGACATCACGGCTTTCGTCCAGGCCCACGGGTCGGCGGCGTACCGGGTCAGCGGCGTCGATGTGACGAACCCGGTCAACCTGAACGAGGAGACGCATTTCGCCGGCTGGTCAATGGTGGTGTTCTACGAGGACCTGACCCAGCCGCCCCGCAACCTGGCCCTGTTCGAGGGGCTGGACCTGGTGACAGACAGTAACGACGCGGTGGCCACGATCAGCGGCTTCCAGGTCCCAACCGGCGCCGGTTGGGACGCGAAACTCGGCGTCGTGGCATTCGAGGGAGACAGCGGCTGGACCGGCGACTCGCTCCAGTTCAATGGTACGTCGCTATCCAACGCCTTGAACACTGCGACCAACTTCTTCAACGGGACGCGGTCGTGGTTGGGCAGCGCGGTGTCGGTCGTCGGCGATCTGCCGCGCTATTCGGGCGCGGCCAATACCCTGCCGGGCATGGACCTCGATGTCGTGGACGTCAAGGCCTACCTGAGCAGTGGCGACACCTCGGCGACCATCCGGGCAACATCGAACCAGGATGTGTACTCGTTGGCTGCGCTTGTCACGTCGATTTCGACGCTGAAGCCGAACTTTTCGTCCACAGACAAGACGCTGACCGACCTGAATGGCGGGACCATCGGCATCGGCGATGTGCTTGAGTACGTGGTCGCGACCCAGAACACAGGCTCCGATGCCTCGATAAATACGGTCCTGACCGATGCGCTGCCGCCGGGCGTGGACTTCGTGCCTGGGTCGATCCAGATCGTGAGTGGCCCGAACGCCGGCTACATGACCGATGGAGCGGGGGACGACCAGGGCGAGTACTTGCCCTTGGCGCACTCCGTTGTCGTGCGGTTGGGTACTGGCGCGGACGCGACGACTGGTGGCCGGATGGAGATCGGCGAGTCGACGACGGTGTCGTTCCAGGTGGTGTACACCGGGGTCGTTACTGGGACGATCAGTAACCAGGCCATCATCACGGCCGAGGGCGAACAGGGGGCACCCAGCGATGACTGGGACTCGGACGGCGACGAACTGGTCCCGGGCGACCAACCGACCGATGCGGACCCGGACAGCGACCAGGACGGCGACCCGGATAGCACGGACTGTGCGCCGCTGGACCCGACGATTTACCACGGGGCACCGGACGCGATCTGCAACGGGATAGACAACGATTGTGACCTGGCCATCGACGAGGACTACGCCGAAACGTCGACGACGTGCGGCCTGGGCGTGTGTTACGCGACCGGCATGCTGGAGTGCGTGGCGGGTCTGGAATTGTCTTCGTGCGTGCCGGGCGCGGCGACGGGTTCGGACGACAACTGCAACACGATCGACGAAAACTGCAACGGCACGGCGGACGAGAACTACGCACCTGTGGGTACGGCCTGCGGCGTGGGCTACTGCGCAGCGGTGGGTGTGTCTGCGTGCGTGGCCGGCGTGGCCGTGGATTTGTGCGTGGCGGGTTCTCCGCTGAGCCTAGATGACATCACGTGCGACGGCGTTGACGACAATTGCAACGGCACGGCGGACGAAGGTTACGTGCAACAGGCTACGAACTGCGGTGTGGGTTACTGCGCAGCGGTGGGTGTGTCTGCGTGCGTGGCCGGCGTGGCCGTGGATTTGTGCGTGGCGGGTTCTCCGCTTAGCCAAGACGACACGACGTGCGATGGCGTTGACGACAATTGCAGTGGCACGGCTGACGAGAACTACGCGCCTTACGCGACGGAATGCGGCGTTGGCTACTGCGCGGCGGAAGGTATGACTGCGTGCGTGGCGGGTGCGGTCGAGAATTCGTGCGAGCCGGGTTCCCCGTTGAGCGAAGACGACACGACCTGCGACGGCATGGACGACAACTGCAACGGTACGGCGGACGAGGATTACGTGGCCTACGCGACGGAATGCGGCGAGGGCGCGTGCGCGGCCGTAGGCCAGATGGTGTGCGAAAACGGCGACATGATGGACACATGCGAACCGGGTGACCCGAGCCAGTCGGACGACAACTGCGACGGCATCGACAACAACTGCGATGGCAGCACGGACGAGGGCTACGCGCCGTACGCGACGGAATGCGGCGTTGGCTACTGCGTGGCTGAAGGCATGACATCCTGCGTGGCGGGGGCGGTCGAGAATTCGTGCGAGCCGGGTTCCCCGTTGAGCGAAGACGACACGACGTGCGACGGCGTTGACGACAACTGCAACGGTACGGCGGACGAGGATTACGTGGCCTACGCGACGGAATGCGGCGAGGGTGCGTGCGCGGCCGCAGGCCAGATGGTGTGTGAAGACGGTGCGACGCGGGATACGTGTGTACCTGGTAATTCCGGCCAGTCGGACGACAACTGCGACGGCATCGACAATAACTGCGATGGCAGCACGGACGAAGGCTTCGTACCGTACGCGACGAACTGCGGCGTGGGTTACTGCGCAGCTGAAGGCATGACATCCTGCGTGGCTGGTGCGGTCTCGGATTCGTGCGAGCCGGGTTCCCCGTTGAGCGAAGACGACGCGACGTGCGACGGCGTTGACGACAACTGCAACGAGACCATTGACGAGGACTACGCGCCGTACGCGACTGAATGCGGCGATGGCGCGTGCGCGGCCGTAGGCCAGATGGTGTGTGAAGACGGTGCGACTCGGGACACGTGCGTACCTGGCAATTCCGGCCAGTCGGACGACAACTGCGACGGCATCGACAATAACTGCGATGGCAGCACGGACGAAGGCTTCGTACCGTACGCTACGTACTGCGGCATCGGCGCTTGCGAAGCGGAAGGCGAGATGACGTGCGTGGCCGGCGAGGAAGTCGATTTGTGCCTGGCTGGCGATCCGGCCCTGGCGGACGACCAGTGCGACGGGATCGACGACAACTGCGACGGGTACGCTGACGAGGGCTACGTTTCGGTGGAAACGTACTGCGGCACCGGCGCATGCTCGGAAACAGGTTGGACTAGCTGCGTGAGCGAGCTCGATCGGAACCAGGCCCCGCTGGCCCTGCGCGAGATGCTGATTGAAGACTCGTGTATCCCGGGCAACCCGTTGAGCGAGGATGATGCGACGTGCGACGGCGTGGACGACAACTGCAATGGTGAAAAGGACGAGGACTACGCGTCGTTCGCGACTACCTGTGGGATGGGCGTGTGCGTGGCGGAAGGCCTGATGACTTGCGTTGACGGCGACGAGGTCGATACGTGCAGCGCGGACGAACCTGCGGCGACGGACGACAACTGCGACGGCGTTGACGACAACTGCGACGGGTACGCGGACGAGGGGTACGCCCCCAAGACGACGTACTGCGGCGTGGGTTACTGCGCCTCGACGGGCATGACCTCGTGCGAGCAAGGTGCCATCTTGGATTCGTGCATGGCTGGCGAGCCGAAGGGTTCGACGGACACGACGTGCGACGGTGTGGATGACAACTGTGACGGCTACTTCGACGAAGGCTACGCACCGATGGCGACCGAATGCGGCGAAGGCGCGTGCGCGGCGACGGGCATGACGTCGTGTGTCGAGGGCGGCATCGCCGATTCGTGCCAGGCGCGTGAGCCGGCGGCGTCGGATGTGACGTGCAACGGTATCGACGACGACTGCAACGGCCAGACGGACGAGGACTTCATATCGTATGAAACGGAATGCGGCACTGGGGCCTGCGCCTCGAAGGGCATGATGACATGCGTCGAGGGCATTGCAATGGACAGTTGCGAGCCGGTGGAGGAAGAGTCCGAGGTCTGCGACGGCGTGGATAACAACTGCGACGGCCAGACGGACGAAGGCTTCCTGGACACTGATGACGATGGGATTGCGGACTGTGTGGACTGCGACATCGACGGCGACGGGATCTTCAACGAAAACTCGGGCTGCGAGACTCCGGCGAAACCGGATAACTGCCCGCTGGTGTACAACCCTGACCAGGCGGACTTTGACCGCGACGGCATTGGCGACGCGTGCGAAGACGACTACGACGGGGACGGAATCCTGGATGACGAAGACAACTGCCCCAAGGTGCCGAATAAGGACCAAGTGGACTTCGACAGCGACGGTATCGGCGATGCGTGCGACTGCGATATCGACGGCGACGGGGTGCTCAACGACAACCCAGGTTGCGTAATCCCCGAAGGCGAGAAGGTGGACAACTGCACATACTTGCAAAACGCCGACCAGGAGGACCTTGACTCGAACAAGGTTGGCGATGCGTGCGAGGACACCGAACCGAACCTCACGGGCGGTTGCTCTTCTAGCGGGACCTCGACCGGCGAGGGCTGGACGGTGCCGCTGGCGCTGATGTTGTTGCTGGGGCTGATGCGCCTTTTTCGTCGGCGCTCGACGGCGGCGGCCGGTTTGCTGGCCGTTGTTC
>CAZHDQ010000218.1:0-5341 GCA_964531595.1 uncultured Anaeromyxobacteraceae bacterium | reverse complement strand
AGCCGGTATCGCCACTTGCCCCATCGACCAACCGTTCCCATATTTTCAAGCAGTACGAGTCCAGGAGGAACTAACATGCGTTTCGACAATTTCACGACGAAGGCACGAGAGGCAGTCGAGGCCGCGGCACAGGAGGCGACCCGCAGGTCAAACCCCGAGATCGAGGTTGAGCACCTGCTTTGGGCAATCCTACAGGACACGGATGGTGTCGTGCCCAATGTGCTGCGACGCATCGAAGTCGCTCCCGAGGCGCTGGCAAGGACCGTCGACGGCCTGCTGGACCGGCTGCCAGCAGCGCAGGGAAGTCAGGTGGGTCTGGGACGACGCATCCAGGCGCTGTTCCCCGAAGCCGAAAAGGAAGCCCGATCGTTCAAGGACGACTATATCAGCACCGAACACCTGTTCCTGGCAGCGATGGCGGCTCGCGACGGGGACGGGCCTAGTGCGCTGCGGGATGCCGGCGCGACTCGGGAACGTTTCCTGGTCGCCTTGAAGGACGTGCGCGGCGGTGTCTTGGTGACCGACCCGGAAGCCGAATCCCGATACCGCTCGCTGGAAAAATACACTGTCGACCTGACCCAACGCGCACGCCAGGGCAAGCTTGACCCGGTCATCGGGCGGGACGAAGAGATCCGGCGCGTGATCCAGGTGCTTTCGCGCCGCCAAAAAAACAACCCGGTCCTCGTTGGCGAGGCCGGCGTGGGCAAGACCGCGGTGGTCGAGGGGTTGGCCCAGCGCATCACAAAGGGCGACGTCCCGGAACCCCTGAAGAACAAGCGGTTGCTGACGCTGGATATGGGCTCGCTGGTTGCAGGGACAAAGCACCGCGGCGAATTCGAGGAACGCCTGAAGGCGATCCTCAAGGAAATCGAGCAGGCAGACGGCGATTTCATCCTGTTCATTGACGAATTGCACACGCTGGTCGGAGCAGGCGCGGCCGAAGGTGCGATGGACGCATCGAACCTGCTGAAACCGGCACTGGCCCGGGGCACGCTGCACTGCGTGGGCGCAACGACGCTGAAGGAATACCGCAAACACATCGAAAAGGACGCCGCGCTGGAGCGACGCTTCCAGCCTGTCTGGGTGGGCGAGCCCTCGGTCGCAGACACGATCAGTATTCTGCGTGGGTTGCGCGAACGATACGAAATCCACCACGGGGTCCAGATTCGCGATGTCGCGCTGGTCGCGGCGGCGACCTTGTCCAAGCGGTACATCACCGACCGGCAGTTGCCCGACAAGGCCATCGACCTCATGGACGAGGCCGCCAGCCACCTGCGGATGGAAATCGATTCGGTGCCGACGGAAGTCGACCAGGTCCAGCGACGCATCGCGCAACTAGAGATCGAACGCGAGGGCCTGGGCCGCGAGGGCGAAGGCGATGCACGCGAGCACCGCGCGAAGGTCGAGGCAGAGATTGCGAACCTTAACGAAGAAGCCACGGCATTACGGGCGCACTGGCATCAGGAAAAGGAAACGCTATCGGCAATCCGGACGCTGAAGGCGCAGATCGAAACCGACCGCCACGACGAGGAAATGGCCGAACGCCGGGGCGATTGGGAGGCAGCCGCCAAGATCAAGTACGGCACGCTGCCCGAAGCCGAAAAGGAAATCGAGCGCCTGTCAGGAGAATTGGCGCGGATCCAATCGGATCACCGCATGCTTAAAGAAGAAGTCGACGACGAAGACATCGCGGCGGTGGTGTCGGCGTGGACCGGGGTGCCGGTCTCGCGGATGCTGGAAGGTGAACAGCGCAAACTGCTGGCGATGGAGGAAAGGATCAGCCAGCGGGTCATACACCAGGACGAGGCTATCACTGTCGTCGCCAACGCGGTGCGCCGAGCGCGGGCGGGACTTTCCGACGCGGCCAGGCCGATGGGAACGTTTTTGTTCCTGGGGCCCACCGGCGTCGGCAAAACCGAACTGGTCCGCGCACTGGCCGAGTTCCTGTTCGACGACGAGCAGGCCATGATCCGGCTGGATATGTCGGAATACATGGAAAAACACTCGGTATCCAGGATGATTGGCGCGCCACCCGGATATGTCGGTCATGAAGAAGGCGGCCAGTTAACCGAGGCTGTCCGGCGCCGGCCATACAGCGTCGTTTTGCTGGACGAGGTCGAAAAGGCCCATCCCGACGTATTCAACGCCTTGCTACAGGTGATGGACGATGGGCGGTTGACGGATGGCATGGGCCGGACCGTGGACTTCAAAAACACGCTTTTGATCATGACCAGCAACATCGGCAGCCCGATCCTTTCCGAAGCGGCCGCGCTTGGACACACCGCCCAGGACGACATGGTGCACAGGGCCGTGATGGAAGCGGTCAAAAACCATTTCCGGCCCGAATTCCTGAACCGCCTGGATGAAGTCGTGCTGTTCAACAGTTTGGTCCGCGAGGACCTGGAGCGTATCGTCGACATCCAGATGGTGCGAGTCACCGCCCGCTTGGCCGATCGTCACCTGCATCTGCGTCTGACGGACACGGCCCGTACGTTCCTGGCCGACCGTGGTTGGGACCCAGTCTTTGGCGCCCGCCCGCTGCGACGTGCCATCGAACGATACCTGCTGAATCCGTTGGCGGCCCAGATCCTTGAAGGACGATTCAAGGACGGCGACTCCGTCGTGGCCGATTCGGGGCCGGACGACATCGTCTTTTCGGTCGATCGCGCCACGTGACTTGGTAAACCGACGGCGCTGTAACGGACGTGGTGCATCCGCGCCAGCGCCTCCCCGCACGTTCGCGCGCGCGGTCGGTTGCACGGGCCTCAAAAGCCCCTACAATACCGACGTGGAAACTCGCGACCCAGAAACCCGGATGCCCACACCTGGCGATTCACTCGTCGGCAACAGACTACACGTGTGCGTCGGAGAGGACTGCAACAACAATTGCATCTTCTGCATGGAGGACGACCGGAAGGCCCGACATGATCGCATGGCCGGCCAGACGGACGACGACGTGCGTCGGATGCTCGCTTCAGTCGATCCCTCGGTACGCGAAGTAATGTTCACCTCCGGCGAGCCTACGCTGCACCCCAAACTTCCGGAATACGTCCGGTGGGCCGCCGAGGCGGGTTTCGAAATCGTTGGGCTGATCACCAACGGGCGCCGCCTGTCTTACCGGCCCTACGCCCAATCGCTGCTGGACGCCGGCTTGAACCACGTGCTGGTATCGATCCACGGCCCCGACGCCACGACCCACGACGCCCTGACCCGCACTCGGGGTTCGTTCGTGCAGGCCCTGACCGGGCTCGCGAACCTGGCCAGGCTGAAACGGGATTTCCCAAGTCTGAAGGTCCACACCGCCTACGTCGTCAACGCCCGCAACTACGACAAGGTCCGGGCGTTCTTCGAGGTCATGCGACCATTCCGCGTCGACCAGCACGTGTTCAACATGATGATGCCCGACGGTCGTGGCGGCACCTTCTTTGACCGCCTGATGCCGCGCTACCGGGACGTTGTTTGGTCGTTCAAGGCTTTCGTCGACGGCCTTTCACCCGACGAGCGGGCCCGCGTGTTCCTGCTGGACATCCCGTACTGTGCGACTCAGATGCTGCCAGACGAGGTCCGAGGCTACGTCGAGCGGTACTTCCACTTCGAACCCGAAGGCGATGTCCACCTGGACCTGCACGCGGACGACACCCAACCGTCCTCGGTCAGTCCGGACATCGATCCGCTGATGGAATCCCAGGCGCTGACCGGCGAGGCGCGCGCCTATACCAAGGTTGCCAAGACCGCGCGCGACGATCGTGTCCGCACCAAACGCCCTGAATGCAGCGCCTGCGGTTTCGAGCGTCAATGCCGCGGCGTGTTTCGCAGCTACATCGATCGCTTCGGATGGGACGAATTCGAACCTGTCCGTATACGGGAGGATGAGGGATGAAAGAAGGCAAACCACCTGCGACCGAACGCGTCGATATCAAAACGGGCTGGAACTGCAACAACCGCTGCCTGTTTTGCGTGCAGGGCAGCAAGCGCGACCAGTACGGCAACAAGTCGACTGACGAGGTCAAGAAACTGCTCGACGAAGCGATCCACGACAGCGACAGCATCGTCTTTACTGGCGGCGAGGTGACGATCCGTCGCGACCTGGTCGAACTGGTCCGATACGCACGCGAACTGGGCTTCAAGGCGATCCAGATCCAGACCAACGGCCGGATGCTTTCGTACCGCAAGCTGTGCGAGGACCTGATCGCGGCCGGTGCGAACGAATTCAGCCCGGCGCTGCACGGCCACACGCCGGAACTGCACGACTTCCTGACCAGCGGCCAGGGTTCGTTCGCCCAGACGATCCGGGCGATTCGCAACCTGAAGGAACTGGACCAGTTGGTCATCACGAATACGGTGATCACGCGTTCGAACTTCCGTCACTTGCCTGAACTGGCCACGTTGCTGGTCGGTTTGGGTGTCGACCAGTTCCAGTTGGCCTTCGTGCATCCGCTGGGCACCGCCAGCGAAAACTTCACGTCCATCGTGCCCCGGATGTCGGAAATCGAGCCCTACGTCAAACGCGGCCTCGAAATCGGCTTGCGTGCGGGGCGCCGAGTGATGACCGAAGCCATCCCATACTGCTTCATGGAAGGCTTCGAACCCTACGTCGCCGAACGAATAATTCCCCGGACCAAGATCATGGAAGGCCATGTCACCATCGCCGACTACACAGAACACCGCCTGACCGAAGGCAAGGCCAAGGGCCCCCGCTGCGGTGAGTGCGCATTCAACCCCTTCTGTGAAGGCCCCTGGCACGAATACCCCGACCAGTACGGCTGGGACGAATTCCTGCCGCGTCCGGACTTCAGCCGGGCACACCCCCGTACGCTGGAGGGGATCCGCCGAGATGTCTGAATCGCTGGACATCAAGCAGGACGCGATCGTCGAAAAGCGACACTGGGTTCGCCTGACCCGTGCCTGCAACAACCGCTGCACATTCTGCCTGGATTCAGGCGCCCACGACGGCATCGCGCTGCCTGAGGAAGCGGTTCGCGCGAAACTGCACGAAGGGCGCGAACGCGGCGCGACCCGGCTGATCCTTTCGGGCGGCGAGCCAACGATCCACCCGAAGTTCCTGGACTTCGTCGCAATGGGCCGCCAGATGGGCTACACCTGGATCCAGACCGTATCCAACGGCCGGATGTTCAGTTACGAGCGGTTCACCCGCCAGGCGCTTGATGCGGGCCTGCGCGAGGCGACGCTGTCCATGCACGCCCACACGCCCGAACTGTATGCACAGTTGACTGGCACCCACGCCTTTCCCCAGGCCCTGCGCGGGCTGGTCAATCTGATCCAAGGCCGCGCGATCGTGTCGGTCGACATCGTGCTGACCCGCCTGAACCTGCCGGAACTG
>CAZHDQ010000217.1:0-5362 GCA_964531595.1 uncultured Anaeromyxobacteraceae bacterium | reverse complement strand
TTGGCCTTGCCGCTGCCGCCGGGTCGGGTCAAATTCCGGTTCTTTCCGGCCAACTGCCAGGTCCGCATAGACGGAAAACTGTTGGAAACCGAAGGCAATTTGGTGGATATGCCACTGCCTCCAGGCCGCCACACGGTCGAACTGCGATCGACCACCGACGACCGGAGCCGAGACGAGACGTTCCTGATCGAGCCGGGTACGGTTCGCGCCCTTGGTACGATTGAGTTGGAGGCCCCATGACGGATTCCGAAGGAACCCGGACCGTCCATATCGACCTGCCGGTCGATTCGATGAAGCTACGCAAGTACACACTGCGTGTCGTTGAAGGCCCCGACAAAGGGCTGACCCGCACGTTCGAGCGCCGGCTGGTTTACCTGGGCACTGGGCCAGATAACCACTTGGTGCTGACCGACCCGACGGTATCGCGGACGCACGCGCGCATCCAGTTTGACCCGGCGGGCTACAAGATCGCCGACGAGGGCAGCAAAAACGGGGTCGTGGTGTCTGGGATGCGAGTGACCGGCGCGTACCTTCCGGCTGAGGCACGCATCACGATGGGCCAGACCGCGATCGTGTTCAGCCTGGGCACCGAGGAGGTCGAACTGTCGATCGCCCGTGAGTCCCAGTTCGGCCGCCTACTGGGACAATCGGTCGAGATGCGAGAGATCTTCGCGATCCTGAAGCGGGTCGTACCAACCGACGTGACCGTACTGATCGAAGGCGAAAGCGGCACCGGCAAGGAACTGGTCGCCGAGGCGCTGCACCAGTTCGGGCCTCGCCGAACGCGGCCGTTCATCGTGTTTGACTGCTCGGCGGTGCCGCGCGACCTGATGGAAAGCGAACTGTTCGGCCATGTGCGCGGGGCGTTCACCGGCGCGGTCCGGGACCGAATCGGCGCGATGGCCGAGGCGCACGGCGGCACGCTGTTCTTGGACGAGGTCGGAGAACTGCCGCTGGACCTGCAGCCCAAACTGCTACGGGCGCTGGAAAAACAGGAGATCAAGCCAGTCGGTGGCAACCGGCGTGTACAATTGGATGTCCGCATCGTCTGCGCAACCAACCGCGACCTGGAAGCGGAGGTCGAGACCGGGAACTTCCGGCAGGATCTGTTCTATCGACTGGGCGTGATCCGGATCCAGTTACCGTCGCTGCGCAAACGGCCCGACGACATCCCGATGCTGGCAGACCATTTTTTGACTGAACTGGCTGGGCGCCACGGTGTGCCGCCGGCTCGGTTGTCGTACGACACGATGGAGCGGCTAAAAGATCACAACTGGCCAGGCAACGTCCGGGAACTGCGCAATTTTTTGGAACGTTCGGTGATCCTTGCCGGCGCACTCGCGGGCTCCTCGAAGGCCCTGGACCTGCCACCGCCGACGCGGGCGACCCGCCGCGATGGCGCCGATCCTGACGAGGTGCTGGTCATCGACTTCGACGAACCCTTCAAGGACGAAAAAGATCGACTGGTGTCCACATTCCAGGCCCGCTACTTCGGGCGACTTCTGAAGCGGACCGAGGGCAACGTGTCGAAGGCGGCGCGTGTCGCCGGCATCCACCGCAAGAGCCTGGAGTACCTGTTGAAGCAATTGGACCTGGAGCGCGACACGTGAATCCTACGCTGCGTCCTTCTTGCAACCAATCGTTTTCAATAACCGATGTCGTTGATTTGGTCGCTTTTGAGATCCGGCGTTATTATTACCGCTGGCCCCCATGGGCCCGATAACGGAGGTGGAAGTGGACCGCAAGACTCAAGTGACCGCTGCTGTCGAGACGCTGACCGTCGCTGATGTCCGAACCGCCATTCGGCAGGATTTGCTGTCGGAAGAGGAAGAACGCTACGTCCGGATGAAGTTCGGAATCTCGGAGCCGCGGACGGCCACGTTACCCCGCCGCGGCTTGCAGTTCCCAGAGACCCGCGCTCGCATCGCCTTGATGGAAGCCTCTCTGGTGTCCGACCGGTTGCCCGCAGGCACCACCGACACCACCGGTAACCCAATTAAGGATCTGATCATCGACCGCCTACGCAACACGTAGACGTCGACCGGTTCCAG
Organism: uncultured Anaeromyxobacteraceae bacterium; assembly: GCA_964531595.1. Taxonomy (GTDB): domain Bacteria; phylum Myxococcota_A; class UBA9042; order DTJE01; family DTJE01; genus DUVQ01. The sequence continues at coordinate 3,311 of CAZHDQ010000217.1, read as the reverse complement.
CGACCGCCCGATGTCGCCCATATCACGCCATCCGCCGGCGTGTCGGACACAAGGTCAAGGGCCTTGCGTGGCGTCGCGCGCGTCGTCATCGTGGTCAATATCGTCCTGTTCCTCGTCCTCCAGGTACATCTGCCCCGCCTGCTCGTCGTAGGCGAACAACTCGGCGTATCGGCCCCAGTCGACTGCGGTCTCCAGTTGGCGCCAGGCCTCCTCCTCGGTGAAGTGGTGCTCCAGGAACTCCATGAAGAATTCCTCGTTCATCGCCCGGCGCGGCGCCTGGTGTAGCGCGTTGAGGATCTGGCCCACCAGCACGACCGTACTCGCAACGACCTCCTGGAACACCTGCTTGCGCTCCTGGATGTCGCCGTCCGCAAACTTACGCCCAACCTCGGTCAACCGGATGTCGCCCTCCAAAACCTGCGCGAAACCCAACACGGTCGCGGCTTCGGTCAGCGGCAACAATTCATCTGCCTCCAGGCCCAGGTCGCCTTCCAGTTCGTAGATGTCCTCGCGCCCACCGCGGTCCAGCAGCAGTTCCAGCAGACCGGTCAGCGCGCCCATCCGTACGTGTGGTAGTTTCTGGAACCGCCGCAGCGCCAGCGGACGGATGCGCCCTTGGGACGCGATCTCGGAAGGCCGCGCCAGGATCGTATAAATCTTGTCCACGATCCGACGGAACTCCGGAGACTTGCGGTTACGGGGGTGCGACAGCGATATATCCAGCGTTTCGGCAATACGCCCCGGGTTGCCCCACAGCAGCACGACCCGATCGGCCATCAAGACGGCCTCCTCGATGTTGTGCGTGATGGCCAGTATCGCCTTGGTCGACAACTTCTTTTCGTGCCAGAGGTCCATAAGTTCGCCACGCAGATTTTCGGCGGTCAACACATCCAGGCCGGAAAACGGCTCGTCCATGCACAGGACTTCCGGCTGCATGACCAGAGCCCGGGCGAACCCGACGCGCTGTTTCATGCCGCCTGACAACTCGCGCGGGCGGGCGTCCTCAAACCCGTCCAGGCCGATCATGTCCAGGGCCGCGACCGCCTCGTCGCGGGCCTTTCGCCGGCCCATGCCGCTAGCCAGCAGGCCGATTTCGACGTTTTCGACGACCGACAGCCACGGGAACAGGGCGAACGACTGGAACACGATGGACACACCTGGGTTGACGCCCGCCAGGGGTTCCCCGTGATACAGCACCTGGCCGTCGGACGCTGGCGACAGCCCCGCCAGGATCCGCAGCAGCGTGGTCTTGCCCGAACCGGACGCGCCCAGCAGCGCGGTGATCTCGCCCTCGTGAATCGCCAGGTTCAGCCGATTCAAGACAACGACCTGCTGGCCGCCTGGCTCACCGTATGACTTGGACACTTCACGGGCTTCGAGGATCACGTTGCGGTGCGGCATGACCTAGACCTCCAGGCGCAGGTGGTCCTCGGCGTACCGATAGAGCCGCCGCCAAAGCAGGCGGTTCGTCAGCACGACGAGGAGACACATCACGCCGATGGACACGATTATCCCCGGCCAGTCTCCCTCGACGGTGTAGCGCGCAATCAAGGAACCCAGGCCGAAGCTGTTCAGGCGGGTCGACCCAAACGACGCGACCTCGGCCACGATCGAGGCATTCCAGGCGCCACCTGCCGCCGTCAGAGCGCCGGTCACCCAGTAAGGAAACACCACAGGGGCGACCACGTGGCGAAAGCGCTGTAATCGGTTCAGCCGAAATGCGCGAGACACCTCGCGCAGGTCGTCTGGGACCGCCATCGCACCGACGATGACGTTGAACAGGATGTACCACTGGCTAGCGAGGATCATCAGCAGCACGCTGCCGTAGCTGAGGTCCAGACCGATCTTCATAAACCCCAAGACGGCCAGCGGAAATACCAGGTTGGCCGGAAAGGCGGCACCGAACTGGATGATGGGCCGGATGCGTCGGGCCAGCGAAGGACGCAGGCCGATGAACGTCCCCACGGGCACCCACACCACCGTAGCGATCAGTACAGTGCATGACACCCGAACCAGCGTGGCCAAGCCCGCCAGCAGGATGAACCACAGGCGGTCCCAGGTCATGCCATCGATTATGTGGGCGACCCCGGTGGCCGAGTAGGCGACGAAGGCCAGGGCACCTATCACCAGGACCGCACCGCCGAACCACGAAACGTACCGCCGCCCCGGGCCGGCCTCGCGTGCGCGGCGCTGCCCACGTAGCAAAAACGGCAGCCGGTACAACAGGAAGGTCCCGGCCGGTTCCAGCACACGGGTCTGCACCCATTCCACGATGTTAGAACGCTGCAGCGCCGTCAGGACCCATGATTCGTAGTCTTCTTCGAAGGCGCCGCCCGAATGGAATTTCTGGGCCCAGGCCAGCAGCGGCCGGAAGAACAACAGGTCCAGCAGCACCACGATGACGAGCATCGCGGCAATCGCCACACCGATCGCGGACAGGTTTCCCTGCTCCACCGCGGTGGCCAGGTACGACCCGATACCCGGCAGACGGATGTCCTTGCCCAGAACCGTGATGGCCTCGGACGCGGCCAGGAAGAACCAGCCGCCGCCGAAAGACACCATGCTGTTCCAGACCAGGCCATTCATCGCGTACGGGACCTCCAGCCGCATGAAGCGCTGGAACGGGCTCAGCCGGTAGATCGCCGCCCCTTCGTTGAGGTCGCGCGGGACCGATCGGACCGACTGGAAGAACGAATACACGATGTTCCAGACCTGGCTGGTGAAGATCGCGAAGATCGCCGCCAGTTCGATCCCCAGCATCGAACCTGGGAACAGCCGCATGAAGCCGTTCACGGTGACCGCCAGAAATCCCAGGATTGGCACGGACTGCAGGATGTCGATCAGCGGCAGGATGATCCGCTCGGCCGTGCGGTTGTGCGCCGCCATGGATCCGAATACGAACGTGAAGGCAAGCGATGCGAAGTAGGCGATGAACATCCGGGCGATGGAGCGAAGGGCGTAGTAGGGCAGGTGCGCGAGGCCCAGGTTGATCTCAAGGGACTCGGGAATCGCCGGGGCGGTCATGCCACGGCCGACCGTCACCATGGCGAGGATCAGCGCGAACACCCCAACCGCAATCGGGATGTCGTACAGCGTAAACGGCGCCCGACCCTGAAACAGGGGGCGCGTAAACGTCGACAGCCGCGCCATATGGGGAACCGTCCATGGTGTCTAGCCCTTATCTGACCCACCGCGAGGTCGGGCGTACTCTAGACCTGGCGTCCGGGGCTGTCAAACGCGCCCTGGAACCCTCAATCCACCAGGGTCGAGCGTTCTCCTCTCGGGATGGTCTTTGCGACGTATACGGGGTG
>CAZHDQ010000216.1:0-5366 GCA_964531595.1 uncultured Anaeromyxobacteraceae bacterium | reverse complement strand
GGGACCTGCGGACCCGCGTGTTGGCGTCCGGCGTGGACCCATCTTCGCCAGTGTCGACAGTGGCCACCGCACCGATGGTGACCGTGCCAGCCGACGCCCGTGTGCTGGAAGCGCTGGCGGTCGTCATGGAGCACGGCGTCCATCACCTGCCCGTCGAAAGCAACGGCGTGCCGATCGGCGTGGTGACCGTAACTGACCTGCTGCGGCTGCAATCGCGCAGCCCCTTGTTGCTGGGGCGGGTCCTCGAACGAACACGCAACACGGCCGATGTCGAGGGTTGGTCACGGCAGGTGGGCCCCGCCTTACTTGAAATGGTGCGATCGGGGGTCGCGCTCTCGGCGATCGGCCGACTTGCCGGTTTGGCTTACGACGCGCTGGTCCGGCGAATGACGGAACCTTGGGTCGGGGAACCGGACCTACCGCGTTTCACCTGGCTGGCCCTGGGCGCCACTGGACGCATGGAATCGACCTGGCCGCCCGAGGGCGGTGCCCTGGTCCTGTGGGATGACGACGACCCGGAAACCGGTTCACGCCTCACCCGGCGGGTGAATGCGACAGAGGAAGTGCTGGCTCGCCTGGTCGCCAGGGAAGGGGGCGACACGGCCCACGCGACAGCGCCCGTAGTGACCTGCCTTCCTTGGACCGCGGTAAAGGAACCGTCTGGGATTGACCCGGCCACCCTGGAAACGTTGCTGGACGCACGTTTTGTCACTGGCACGGTACCGAGTGCCGCTTGGTTCGAAACATTCGCTACGCGTGCTCGGAATCAGGATTCGGCGGCGGCTCTACTGGCGCGCATTCCAAGCCCGCCGGCCGTGTGGTGCGCCGACGGCGTCCTGAAGCCTGACGGCACCACCGACAACGCTTTGGACGTTGCCGCGCTTATCGTGACGCCGATCCAGGATCTGGGCCGGCTCGCTGCGCTCCTCGCGAAGGCGCCTGCTCACCAGACCCCCGAACGCCTTCAAGCCGCGGCGTCCGCCGGGATCCTGGGCGCCACGCTGGCTGTCGACCTCGCGTCTGCGCTCGAATGGGCGGGCGGATGGGAAATGCGACGCGGGCGGTCGGGCGACGGGCCGGTGACGACCCGATCTGGCGACCATGCCCTTCTGCGGGATTGCTTTGCGCTGGTCCGCGCCGGTCTGGCGGCCATCGAGGCGGCAATCGCCCGGGAGGACGCGTGGACGCGTTGACCCTTTGGAGGAGGCGGCGCGCGCTGAGTCGGGGCGGGCTGTCCGAGGACGCCCGTACTTGGCTCGCGGCACCTTGGCCCGATCCACATCGCGCTTGGCGAAGCACGCCATTTACGGTCCTCGACCTAGAGACCAGCGGCCTGAAGCCGCGGCAAGACGCGATCCTGGCCATCGGGCTGATCGACATAGACGGAGGTCGGATCCGGATGGAGTCGGCCTGGGAGACGCTGGTCGCGCCGCCACCGGGTCAGCCGGTAGGCGTGCCGGCGATTCGGGTCCATGGCCTGATGCCCGACCGTCTGGCATCGGCGCCCTCCCCCGCTGAAGTTTTGCCGACGCTGGCCCGCCGACTGGCTGGCCGGGTGCTGGTGGTCCACGTCGGCGAGGTCGACCGGCCGTTCCTTAACCGCACGTTCCGCGACCTGTGGCAATGTGGCCTGTGGATGCCGACACTGGACACCGCCCGGATGACGTTTTGGCTGGACTCCCACCCCCAACTGGGCGGGCGCGACCAGCAGGACGTGCCATACCGCCGACTGGCGGACATCGCTCGTTCGCTGGGGATCCCACCGGGACGCCAGCACGACGCGCTGGAGGATGCGCTGACGTGCGCCCAGGTCTTCCTGGCGCAGGCCGCTCGCTTGGAAAGACTGGGGCTAGGAACGCTGGCTGCATTGCGCAGAATCGCGTCTTGACGCAGGAGGCTCCCGATGGACTGGCGTAAATATATCCTGAGGATCCTGCTGCCGACGGGCTTGGTGCTGGTGCTCTTCGTCGCGTTTCTGTTCGGCATGCTGCTACCCGACTTCGAGCGGGCCATGATGGACCGGAAGCGCGATTTGATTCGCGAACTGACGCGGTCCGCAGTCAGCGTCCTGAAGGAATACCACGCCGAGGAGGTCGCAGGCCGGATGACCCGGGAAGAGGCCAAGGCCGCGGCGGCGACACGTGTTCGTGACCTACGCTACGGACCCGACGCCAAGGACTACTTTTGGATCACCGACATGCACCCCCGGATGGTGATGCACCCGTTCCGACAGGAACTGGAGGGTCAGGATCTGACCACCTTCGAAGACCCCGGGGGCAACCACGTGTTCGTCGAGTTCGTCCGGTTGGTCCGGGAGGCCGGGGAAGGCTACGCGGACTATGTGTGGCAGTGGAAAGACGACCCGGGGCGCGTTGTGCCGAAGCAATCGTTCGTAATGGGCTTTGCCCCCTGGGGCTGGGCGATCGGAACCGGCATCTATACCGAAGACGTGCGCGCTGAAATATCGGCGCTGACCGAGCGCATGGTCCGGGTATCGCTGGTAATCACGGCGCTAGCCGGCTTGATCCTGCTGTTCGTCGCACACCAGGGCCTGCGGATCGAACGCCAGCGTGGAGCGGCCGAGGCGGCGCTTCGCGAGTCCCACGAACGGTACCGCGCCCTGGTCGAGGCATCGACCGAGGGGACCTTGATGGTCCTGGGAAACCAGTGCGCCTACAGCAACCCGACGATGTTGCAGATGCTGGGTCACGACGAAGCCTCGTTCAGCGGGCTGGCCCTGCTTGATCTGGTGGACGCCGAAGACGCCGAGGCGCGCCGCTATATGGCCGACGCGCTTGCCGGCAGGACGGCCCCGGCGCGATTCGAGGCCCGCTTCCTGCATCGGGACGGCCACCCGATCGACATGGCGGTCACAACGACCCCCGTGGCGTTGGCCGACGGACAGGGTCTGATCGTGACGGCCCGCGACATCACGCGAACCAAGCAAGCCGAAGCCGAGCTTGGGGAAAAGCGGGAACGCTACCGCGCGTTACGCCAAGCTATCGACGTCGGCGTGTTCCGGACAACGGCCGGCCGGCGCGGGCGACTGGTCGAGGCCAATCCTACCGCCCTCACCCTGTTCGGGCTTGACCCGGATGGCGATCCGTCCGGTTTCCCATTGATGGATTTGGCGTTCGACGAGGAGGACCGGGGCGCGCTGGCGGATGCGTTGGCCGCGCAGGGTACTGTCAAGGGCCGCGTAATGCGGATTCGTCGCCAGGACGGCACCGCGCGAACGGTGCGCTTGTCTGCGGTGCTTGTTACCGACGAATCGGGCACGCCGCGACACTGCGACGGACTGGTCCAGGACATCACGGACGAGCGACGCCGTGAGGCCGAACGCGAGGCGCTGCTGGAGGAACTGCAAACGTCACTGCTGTTCCTGGACGAACCCGTATCCCGTCGGGCCCAGCGCGCGGCCACCTGCCCCCTGGACACGCCCGTGGCAAAAGCGGCGGACCGGATGCAGCGCGCCGATCGTGATGCCATCCTGCTGACCAAGGAGGACGGCACGGCTATCGGCATCCTGACGGACGGCGACCTAGCCGGGCGCGTGCTGGCACAGGGGCGAGACCCATCGACCCCGGCCCACCAGGTGATGAGCGCTCCTCTGGCCCGAATCGATGAACAGGCGCTGGCCTGGGAGGCGATCCAGCAGATGAGGGACCTGCATATCCGGCACCTGGGCGTCACCGACGCATCCGGACAGATCTCATCGATAGTGTCGTCCGACGACCTACTGGCGTTTACGGGCCACTCGTCGGCCATCCTGGTCCGTGAGGCGGGCCGGGGTCGGACCGTCGACGATGTCGCTGCGGCAAGGTCACGGCTGCCGTTCCTGGTCAAGGCCCTGACTGACTGGGGTGCGCGTCCCCGGACGGTTACCCGTGTGATCACCCTCGTGTCGGACGCGGTCACGCGACGCCTGGTGGAACTGGCCATCGAAGAAATGGGCCCTCCGCCGGCACCCTTCGCGTTCCTTTCCCTGGGCAGCGAGGGCCGCGAGGAGCAAACGCTGGCCACCGATCAGGACAACGCCATCATTTACGAGGACGTGGCCCCCGAGCGCCGCGAGCTTGCCGCCGCCTGGTTCCTGGACTTGGGACGGCGTGTATGCGACGGGTTGCGCACTGCGGGCTATCGGTACTGTCCTGGTGAGGCGATGGCGCGAAACCCGAAATGGAACCAGTCGCTGTCTACTTGGAAGCAGATGTTTGGCCGCTGGATCGCGACCGGCACCCCGCAGGATCTGCTGTCGGTCAACATGTTCTTCGATTTCAGGACGGTGGCCGGGGAGCCGGAACTGGCGCTTTCGCTGCGCTCCCACATCGACGGCGAACTGCGCGACCACCCCTCGTTCTTCCTGCACTTTGCGCAAAACGCACTGCTGTACAAGCCGCCGATCGGCATGTTCGGCAAGATCATGACCGGATCGGGACCCGATCGGCCAGATTCCCGCACGTTCTCGGTGAAGGACGCGATGATGCCTTTGGTCAATTTCGCCAGGCTGTACGCATTGCGTCACGAGGTCGAACGCACCAGCACGCTGGACCGGTTGGACCGACTGCATGAGAGCGGCGTCCTGTCGGCCTCCAGCCACGCTGAGTTCGGCGCGACCTACTCGTTTTTGATGGGCCTGCGCCTGCGGCATCAGGCGCGACTGGCCGCCCGCGGTCTGGCACCCGACAACCACGTCAATCCCAAGGATTTGAACGACCTGGAAGAGGCGATGGTCAAGAAGGCGCTGGCCCAGGCATCGCTGGCGCTCAAGAAGATCAGTTTCGAATTCCTGGGGTCTGCCTGACCCGCACCGGCCACATCGCGCCACGATTCCCGTTGCCAGAATGCCACGTCCAGCCTGACGTACCGCAGCCATGGCGCGGGCAGCGCAGCAGGCAGGCTGCCAGGCCATCGCGGTGAGCGGTTTTGGCGGGATCGCCAACGCGACGCACGAACTGGAAACGGCACGGATCGCGTACGAGGCCAGCGGCCTGCATGCTGTGTGCGGGCATGAACTGACCAGTGACCTGAATTTTCTGCGCCGCGCCACGACCGCCGCCATGAACGCCAAGCTGATCCCTTTGATTGAGGACTTGCTGGACGCCGTCGAGCAGGCCCTGGCCGAGTTCAGCATGGACACCGTAAAAGTCATGGTCGTCAAGGGCGATGGCAGCCAAATGCTGGCGCGCGTGGCAAAGGCGTTTCCGGTCGAAACAGTCCTGTCCGGCCCTGCCGCCAGCGTGATCGGCGCCGCGCGTCTCTTCTCGGACCGGGACGCCGTGGTAGTGGACATGGGCGGAACGACTCTTGATGTCGCCCTCTTACGCCAGGGCGCCCCAGTCCTGAGTGAAGCCGGGGCCCGGGTC
>CAZHDQ010000215.1:0-5367 GCA_964531595.1 uncultured Anaeromyxobacteraceae bacterium | reverse complement strand
CTACGAGTGCAACTGCGGGCGGTACAAACGCCTGAAGCACCGCGGCATCGTCTGCGAAAAGTGCGGCGTCGAGGTCATCCAGAGCAAGGTCCGGCGCGAACGCATGGGCCACATCTCGCTGGCATCGCCGGTCGCCCACATCTGGTTCCTGAAGTCGATCCCAAGCCGCATCGGGAATGTGCTGGACATCACGCTCAAGGACTTGGAAAAGGTCTTGTACTGCGTTGCCTACGTCATCATCGATCCGGGCAAGGTCGAGGGCCTGGCAAGGGCCGAGGTCATTAGCGAAGAGCGTTTTGACGAAATCTCTGAGGAGTGGGGCTGGGACTCGTTTGAAGCCGGCATGGGCGCCGAGGCCATCCGGAAGCTGTTGGAAACGACCGACGTCGAGATGATGGCGGGCGAGATCCGGGCCGAATTGAAGGAAGCGACGTCCGACGCCAAGCGCAAGAAGTTGGCGAAGCGGCTGAAGGTCGTCGAAGCGCTCCGCGACTCGGGCAACCGGCCGGAATGGATGGTTCTGAAGAACCTGCCGGTGCTGCCGCCCGACCTGCGGCCCCTGGTCCCGCTGGACGGTGGACGATTCGCGACAAGCGACCTGAACGACTTGTATCGGCGCGTGATCAACCGGAACAATCGCCTGAAGAAGCTGATGGAACTGAACGCTCCGGAGATCATCATCCGGAACGAGAAGCGGATGCTCCAGGAGGCTGTGGACGCGCTGTTCGACAACGGTCGGCGCGGCAAGGTCATCACGGGCACGAACCGGCGGCCTCTGAAGTCGCTGTCGGACATGCTCAAGGGCAAGCAGGGCCGCTTCCGCCAGAACCTGCTGGGCAAGCGAGTCGACTACTCGGGCCGTTCGGTCATCGTAGTCGGTCCGGACCTGAAGCTGCACCAGTGCGGCCTGCCCAAGAAGATGGCCCTGGAACTGTTCAAGCCGTTCATCTTCAACAAGTTGGAGGAACGCGGCTACGCCCAGACGATCAAGACCGCCAAGAAGATGGTGGACGAAGAAGATCCGGTGGTGTGGGACATCCTGGAAGAGGTGTCCAGGGAACACCCCGTGCTGCTGAACCGCGCGCCAACGCTGCACCGGCTGGGTATGCAGGCGTTCGAGCCCGTTTTGATCGAGGGCAAGGCCATCCAGTTGCACCCCCTGGTGTGCGTGGCCTACAACGCGGACTTCGACGGCGACCAGATGGCGGTACACCTGCCGCTGTCGCTTGAATCGCAGATGGAAGCACGCGTCTTAATGATGTCGTCGAACAACATCCTGAAGCCGGCCGATGGGCGTGCGATCATTACGCCCACGCAGGACATCGTGCTGGGTTTGTACTACATGACACGCGAAAAGCCGTTCGCTAAGGGCGAAGGCAAGTCGTTCGCCAACCCCGAGGAAGTCCGCGTGGCTTACGACGCGGATGAACTCGATTTGCAGGCGACGATCAAGGTGCGAATGCCCCAAAAGAACGCCGAGGGCGTAGTCTTGTCGTACAGTGCATGGGAAACGACGACCGGCCGCACTCTGCTGCGCGAGATCGTGCCGCACGAGGTCCCGTTCGAGCTCTACAACAAGGTAATGGACAAGAAGTCGCTGGCGGCGCTGATTGACGACACCTATCGTCGCTGCGGGTCAAAGAAAACCGTCCTGCTGGCGGACCAGATCCGGACGTGGGGCTACACGCATGCCACGAAGGCTGGTATTTCGATTGCCACCGAAGACATGATGATCCCGGCGGCCAAGAAGCAAATCATCGAGGACGCGAAGGACAAGGTCGCGGCCATCGAAACCCAGTACCAGGAAGGTGCGATCACCTCGGGTGAACGGTACAACAAGGTCATCGACGCGTGGTCGTCCGCGGCTGACAAGGTCGCGGCCCACATGATGGAAGACATCACTTACGGCAGTGTCGAGCGGGACGGCAAGATGGTCAGGACGCCGTCGACCAACCCGATTTACATCATGGCTGACTCGGGTGCTCGTGGTTCAACGATGCAGATGCGGCAGTTGGCTGGTATGCGCGGTCTGATGGCGCGTCCCTCTGGCGAGATCATGGAGACCCCGATCGTCGCGAACTTCCGTGAAGGCCTGACGGTGCTCGAGTACTTCATCTCGACGCACGGTGCCCGTAAGGGCCTGGCCGATACCGCGCTCAAGACCGCAAACGCCGGATACTTGACGCGGCGCTTGGTTGACGTCGCCCAGGACGTGGTCGTGACCGAATACGATTGCGGTACGCTGGACGGAATCGAGGTGTCGGCACTGGTCCACGGCGGCGAAATCCGCGAGCCGCTTTCCGAGCGTATCTTAGGTCGCGTGGCCATCGACGATATCGTCGACCCCTACAAGCCGGACCGCATCCTGGTCCGCGCAGACGAGGAGATCGACGAGGAAAAGGTCAAGGAAATCATGGAGGCAGGCATCGAGCGCGTTCGAGTGCGCTCGGTACTGTCATGCCGTACGCGCAGCGGTTGCTGCGTGCTGTGCTACGGTCGCGACCTGTCCCGTGGTAAGTTGGTCAACGTCGGTGAGTCGGTCGGCGTCATTGCGGCGCAGTCCATCGGCGAGCCCGGCACCCAGTTGACGATGCGAACGTTCCACATCGGTGGTACCGCGCGCGTCGCCGAACAGTCCAGCGTCGAGTGCCGCAAGCCCGGTAAGATCAAGTACTTCGAAATCAACACTGTCGCCCGAAAGGACGATGCGATCATCGCGATGAACCGCAACGGCGAGATCGTGATGATCGACGAGCAAGGGCGTGAGCGTGAGCGCTACATGGTCCCCTACGGCGCGGTCATTCGCGTCGAGGCTGGCGCTCAGGTCGAAGCCGGCACTACGTTGGCGTCCTGGGACCCCTGGTCGAATCCCATCCTGACGGAAGTGCCCGGTAAGGTGCGGTTCGACGATATTATCGAGGGTGTCACGGTCAAGGAACTGACCGACGAGGTCACGGGCCTGTCGCGTAAGGTGCTGATCGAGTCCAAGGATGTCGAGGCGCGACCCAGCATCTCGATCCGCGACGCACAGGGGCGAGTGCGGGCGATTCCAGGCACCAAGCTGGAGGCGCGTTATTTGCTGCCCGTGGGCGCGAACATCCAGGTTTCCCATGGCGACGAGGTGACGGCCGGTGACGTCCTCGCCCGCGTGCCGAAGGAAACGACCAAGATGAAGGACATCACCGGCGGTCTACCGCGTGTCGCCGAATTGTTCGAGGCGCGCAAGCCGAAGGAGCATGCGGTCATTTCCGAGATCGACGGCGTTATCAGCTTCGGTAAGGCGACCAAGGGCAAGCGGAAGTTGGTTATCACCCCGGAACTGGGCGACAAGAAGGAATACCTGATTCCCAAGGGCAAGTATGTGCCCCTGCGCGAAGGGGATGCCGTCCGAGCGGGTGACCCGCTGATGGACGGTTCGTCGAATCCCCATGACATCTTGCGGGTTCTGTCGATCCAAGCGCTGGCGAAGTACCTGGTCGACGAGGTTCAAGAGGTGTACCGGTTGCAGTCGGTCCGAATCCATGACAAGCACATCGAGACCATCGTTCGACAGATGTTGAGGTGGGTGAAGATTACGGACCCGGGCGACAGCCGATTTCTGTCCGACGAACACGTTGACCGTTGGGTGTTCGAGGAAGAAAACGAGTCGACCTTGGCAAAGGGCGGTGCGCCGGCCTCCGGTGAACCGATCCTGCTTGGCATCACGAAGGCTTCGCTAAACGTCGAGTCGTTCATTTCTGCGGCGTCGTTCCAAGAAACGACGCGAGTGCTGACCGAGGCGGCTATTTCCGGCAAGACCGACTACCTGCGTGGGCTGAAGGAAAACGTGATAATGGGTCGATTGATCCCGGCCGGCACGGGCTTCCCGTTGCTGAACCGCCGCGTCGAGGTCAAGGTCATCGAGGAGCCGACCTTGGAAGAGGAAGCTGCGGCTCTGGCCGTGGGCGCTGACGATCCGCTGGCTGCGACAGCTAACGCTGATGACGAGGTTGGGGGCGTGGCGGAGTAGGCGACTGGTCCTCGGTGCCGGGCGCGTGGGACGACGGACTCGATTGCTGTCCTGGATCATCAGGTGCGTTCCGGGAGTTGGTGTGCGAGCGGCTGACGTTTCTTTGGCAGACCACTTATAGCATGCTCGTCGGAGGGGGAAACGCCGTAAATCCGGGCCTTCCAGCGACGGGACTCACTTGAGTCTTTGCTCCAGACGGGTGTTATTTATCGGCCAGGATCGCCCCGGCAGTTGCTAATTTGCACGTCCAGCGGCTCACCCTTCCTCGACTCTCCTTTCCCGCCCCCTGACGAAAGCCGCCTCGGCCCACTTCGCGATTTTTTCAGTGCTAGAATCCGGCGCTCGTGTCTTTTGGGGGGGCTGTGAGTAATCGGGTTCTGCGCATCGGGGGGTTGCTGTTCTTGTCCGGCTTCTGCGCCCTGGTGTACCAGACGGCGTGGTTTCGTGAATTTCGCATGATCTTCGGAATGTCCACTCCGGCATCCGCAGCGGTTACCGCCATATTCATGGGTGGACTGGGTCTAGGGGGAGCCCTGCTGGGTCGGCGCGCTGACCGTGTCGCTAATCCATTGCGGATGTATGCCATCCTCGAGGTCCTGATCGTCTTGTCGGTAGCTGCGACTCCGCTGCTGGTTTGGGGCGTTAGGGCGACCTACGGGGCTTTGGGCGGGTCCTCGGCTATGGGCACTGGCCTGGGAACCGTCGTACGCCTGGGACTTTCGACCCTGGTTTTGGGCCTACCGACGTTTTTGATGGGCGGGACTTTGCCGGCGGCTGCCCGGGCCGCCCAAGAAGATGATGACGAGGGTCGCCGCGACCTTGCCGTGCTGTACGGAATGAACACGCTGGGTGCCGTCACCGGCGTCGGCCTAGCAACCTTCCTGCTACTCGAGGCACTGGGCCTGCACCGGATGCTGTGGGCCGCGACGACGATCAACCTGCTGGTCGCCATGGCGGCGCTGCGCATGGCGAGGACCGCCGCCGACGCACAGACCTCGGTTGTGCCTGCATGCGGCGCATCGGAGTCGGGACCTACAGTATCTTCGATCGCCCAGCCTGCGGTTGCCCCGGCCGGGTTCGTCCTGGTGGCCGCCGGGATAGTCGGGTTCGCATTCTTCCTGATGGAACTGGTTTGGTATCGCATGTTGGCCCCGCTCCTCGGGGGCTCGACCTATACATTTGGCCTGATCCTCGCCGTCGCGCTGCTGGGTATCGGCCTGGGGGGTTTCGCTTGGTCACTGGGGCGCAGGTCACGCGAGGCCACGCTGGTCGGGTTCGCCTGGACGTGCGCCCTGGAAGCGGCCTTCATCGCCGCGCCATTCGCGATGGGTGACAGCCTGGCCTTGTCGGCGGCGCTT
>CAZHDQ010000214.1:0-5376 GCA_964531595.1 uncultured Anaeromyxobacteraceae bacterium | reverse complement strand
CTCGGAGGCCGGAAGGTCTCCCTGGGTAAGAACGCGAAACTTCATGCCATCACCGACGCCACTACGCCTGCCCGCCCAACGGAAACAGGGCTTCGTCGCTAGCGGCCGACTCACCCTCGCGGGACCAGCCTCGGCCCAGTGCGGACCGCAGCGGATGGGACGGTGCTCCGACCCTGCGCACTTGTCTCTTCGGTGTGGGGTTCCCTCCGTCTGGGCCCCCAGAGGACTTACACCTCCTGTTTCGCGTGGGCTTGCGGCGGGTTAGACGACGTATCCATGAGTCCATGGCCGGCCGACGCGGTACGTCAAGGCGACACGAACACCCCAACCGACACGAACGTGCCAACCGATGCGGCGCCACTGGACCTTCTGGGCGGCGAGATCGCGGACTGCGGGGATGCGGGGTGCTTGGCCGGGTTCGTCTGCATCGGTGGGGCCTGCGAGCCGGGCTGTCGCGCAGACGGGGATTGCCCCGAGGGCCAGCACTGCATCCCCGAGTCCCTTCCTTACGGATTTTGCGCCGAGTGCGCCGACGACAAGCACTGCTGGACCGGCCGGTGTGTCGAAGGTCAGTGTCGGGTCGGATGCGAACTCCGAGACGACTGTCTGGCCCTGCCAGACGCACCGGTGTGTGACCCGATTAACGGCGTGTGCGTCGGTTGCATCGATCTTTTTGATTGTGATTCTGGGAACTTGTGTCTGCGGGGTACGTGCATTCCTGGTTGCACTGCGGACGATGGATGTCCGGACCCGCTACACTGCGACACGGCGGCGGGCAGCCACGGCGCTTGCCTGCTGTGTGTTCGCGATGGCCATTGCCCCGAGGGCCAGCGCTGCCTGAACGGCCGTTGCGGGTTCGACTGCGACGCTATCCAGTGCCCGTTTGACCGCCCACTATGCGTGCCCGAGACGGGCGCCTGCGTCGAGTGCATTGACGCGATGCACTGCCAGCCGAATGAGGTCTGTCTGGGTAGCGCGTGCCAGCCCGGCTGCCTGCAGGACGCTGATTGCAGCGCTGAATTGGTGTGTACTGGGGGCGTCCCGGGGCACTGTGTAGGATGCAAAACCGAAGCCGACTGCCCAGAGGGCGCGGCGTGCATCCTGGAGCAATGCGTGACGGCTCCCTGCGGTAGCGACGATGCCTGCGGCACCGGGCGATACTGCCACCCCGCCTTGAAGACCTGCTACGACCTGCCGCCTAAGGTCTGCTCCAAGGACCGCGACTGTGGACTGATCCCAGGCACACAACTCGGGCGCAACTGCGACCCGCTGACCCGGAAGTGCATTGCGGAATGCCTGTTCGGAGGACGGTGCCCCGACCCGACGATGTTCTGCATCGACCGTTCTTGCTATGACTGCCGTGCCGACACCGACTGCCCTGGGACTCGCTGCGACCCGTTCGATCGCGCCTGCCACGGATGCACCGGGGACAGCAACTGCCTGAACGCCGGCTGGCACTGCGAGATCGGCGCCGGCGCGTGCTACCCGTGCGTATTCGACGCCCACTGCGGTGCCGGCGTCCGCTGCCACCCCCAGAAGCACCGTTGCGTCGAGTGCATGATCGACGCGGACTGCCGCGATCCGTCCCGACCTTCGTGCGCAAAGGACAATTCGTGTGTGGCCACGTGCGAAGAAGGGTGCGCCCTGGGCCAAGATCAGTGTGCGCCCTTGGGTAGCGGGACGTCCGGCGTGCGTGTCTGTGGCGACTACGACCATGACGCGTGCCTGGAACTGAGCGCGGTTCAGGCTTGCCCGGCCGGCCAGGCCTGCGTGATGCAGGGCGACCGAGGCGCGTGCGCATGCACCCAGGAGTGCGAGGCGGGCCTTGCCCGGTGCATCGACGGCAAGCCGAAGCAGCGTCAGGGGTGCATCGTGGACCCGGCAACTAACTGCCCGCGGTGGGTCGCAGAAACGTGTTCGGACGGCGCGGCTTGCACCGGCGGCGTGTGTACATGCACCGGCGAATGCCAGTACCCCTCCAGCAAGTGCGACACGGACAACTGGTCGTACTACTACTATTGCGGCCGGGAGAATGGCGCTTGCCTGCACTGGATCCACCTACAGTGCGACAGCGGTTCGACATGCGACAGCCACACGGGGACCTGTCGCTGAGAGGTACTGCGACTGCCCGGCCACCAGAAATGAAATTACTAGTTGATTCAAAGAGCGTACAGCATCGTCGTATCAATACCCGCAACGTTATCAAAAGTGACCGCTGAACAGCCATCGCCGCCCAGGCCGGATTCTGTTAGCCTCATTGGCGTGAAACACCGCTGCCTACCCAGCATGGTCCGCACGTTCGCACGCAAATGGGGCCCTAAGCCTGTCCTGCTGGAGCACCACGATGGCCAGGATCTGGAGATCACCTGGGTCGACCTGCGCGCGGCTGCTTGGTCTTGGGCAGCGGCCGCCATTGAGGCCGGCCTGGGCCCGGCACGGCTAGTCACAGGGACACGCATCGCCCCGGCGCGGAGGAAATAGTGCAAGGGGAACTCAAGGCCCGCGCCTTCGACGTGGACGACGTCCGTAGCCTGTTTTACCTGCCCGGCGCGTTCGCGCCCGAGTTTGTCGAATCGCGGTCCACGGGCTTCGACGTCGTCGGGACTCTGCGTCTGCCCGGCGACCGCCAGCCCAGGGTCCGCCTGTCCGTGATGCCGCCTGACGCACCCGGCGTAATTGTACGCACCCCAGAAAACGGCCTTGGCGCAGCCCCTTTCATGCAGTGGGAAGGGCTGGCCGACCTGGGTCCCGGGACGACGGATCGGGTCCGCGAGGTGCTGAAGCTCGCAGTCGCCAACGACAGGGAATTGACACGCTTCCGCACACTGCTTACGGCGACTGATATGGCCTCGCGACGGCACGAAATATCGATGGCCGGGATGGATGACCCGCTTCCCGATGCCCTGCTGGCCGAGGCCGAAGCCGGACCAGGGGAGCGCGTGGTGGTCGTCGTCTACCTGCGATCGGCCTGCCTGCAGGCATGCGCGTTCTGCCGCCCGTGCCGGCAGCCCTGGGCCCTCGAGCATGCTGAACGGGACCTCGCCTTGGTCCGGGATCTGGCTCGCTTGGTGCTGAGGCCTGCTCGGTGCCGGGGCGCGAATGTCTCCGTGAGGCTGGAGGCCGACGACCTGGCCCGCCACCCCCGACTGGCGGAGATCGTAGCGGCAATCCATCAAGACTGCGTCTTCCCGCTATCGATCATGGCGCCATGCAACACACTGGCCGATCCTGAGGCCGCGTTGCGCCTAGCTGCGATGCCGTCAATCGACAACATCATGATGACGCTGTTCGGTTCATCGCCGAAGACACACGACCCGATTGCCGGCCGGGACGGCGCATTCCGCGAGGTGGTCCTGGCACTGCGAAATCTCGCCGGAACCCGCCGCCTGCGGTTGGGTGTCAAGGCCCTGGTAACCGTGCCAGCGCTTAGCGAAATCCGCGAGATGATCATGACTGCCCGCCACTTCCGAGCCGATACAACGCTGGTGTATCCCTACGATGACGACGACATCGTCAAACAAAACGGGGTCATCGTAGGAAACCTCGCGCTGCGCCCCCTGATCCCGCGGGCGGACGCGGTAAAACAGGTACTGGCGGCTGAGGCGGACTTGATCCGAGCGTCCGGGGTAACCCTCGTCGATTTCCCGGACTGCGCGATGCCCCCGGCGCTGCGAGACCGACTGTTCATCGAACACACCGGAACCATGTCGCGATATCCAATGCTCGATATTTGCAAGGGATGTGCCCGAGCGAACCGTTGCGCGAGGGTGCCGCTTGCCTACGAGGCCGTCCACGGCTACGCCGGTCTGGTACCGGAACCGTCCTAATGCACGTTATTTTCCGGATCGGGAAAAATGCGTTCACACGGCAGGGGCACCAATCGGTGCAGCGCCAGACGGACCGTCGGGTCCCGGAAGGTGTACCAGGCATATGGCCGGGCCGGGACATCGACGAAGACCTCGGGTTCATCCGGCAGGGCAGACCGGACCGCTGTGCAGGTGTCCAGATACGCAGCGTAGTCAGGGCCAATGGCTCGCCCGCTGTCGTCCCCGATGGGCGCGCAAGCCGACCCCTCGAAGTAACGGTCACCGGGCATCGTGCCTGCGCCTCGGCAGGTTCGAGACGTAAGGGGCACCCAGTTCGCGCGGTGCCCAGACGCATCGCGGACGACCCAGCCGTCCAGAAAACCCGCATCATCCGGCGGTGGTAAAAAGTAGACGCGTTCGGACTCGGGCAGGCCCGCGACGTTGTCCCGGATGAATCGGTATTCGAAGTCGGGCGCCCGCGGCACGAAGGTCTGGCGGCACGCCGGTCCGAACGTGGCCACAATCGGCAGGGCCAGAATCACCAGGGCGAGCGCGCGTCGTCGCGGTGACAGCATGTCCAGCCACGACACGGCCAGTGCAATACCCAGGGCCAGCGGCAGCACCAGTACCGTCTGGTAGCGCGCACTGGCGTACTGCAACCTGAATCCCGCGAAGTGGGCCGAAACGCTCGTGGAGGCCCATGCGACGTCAAGCACCAGCAACAGCAGGATCGCCAGCCAAGCCCGCCGATCGCGTAAGCCCAGCAAGATGCCGCCGGCGGCAATCCATAGCATGCCCGGCGGGGTGAATTCAGGTTGGAACAGGATCGAACCCCTAAGCACCGCCAATGAAGGCAGGCTGACGGCATAGTCGCCCTGCGCGTGCCAAGCAGTGGTGATGCGCATGACGTACCACACCGCACCCAGACCCACCGGCACCAGCACGCCCAGGGCCGCCCATCGCCTGACTGGTGACACTCCTGGGGCAAACAGGATCAACGGCGCGGCCAGCCCCATCACGATCGCACCTTCTGGACGACTGGTCGTCGCCAAAGCGGCGGCCAGGGTGGCCCCCAACGCCGCCGACCAACCGCCCTGGGCCAAAAAGACCGTCAGCAGCCATAGGCCGGCAAACGTCGCAAACATCTGCGAAGGACTGCGCTCCAGGACCGGGGACAAGACGATCAAAAATGGCATCGCCACGGCCGCCAGAGCACCGGCAGCCGCAGCGGTCTTTGAAAAATTCAGACGACGGAGGATGCCCCACAGGAACACCGGGACCACCGAGGAAAGGGCCAGACCAAGCACCAGCATCGAGGTATCCGACGCCCCCGCCCCCAGCATCCGGTAAAGGGCAATCGGTGCGTGTCCCCAGTGGTTGTCAATCTGGTAATAATTGATGTTTTCCAGGTTCAGCCGGATCTCGCCCGGCCCCCAGGGTCCCAGCACGGCCCTAGCCACCAGGGAAAGCGCCCAGATCCCCAGCGGCAGCAGCGCGTCTCGACGTCGCCCCAAACCCCGCCAGGCCAACACCAGGCACGCCAGCGCCACGAAAACCCAAGCAGCCTGAA
>CAZHDQ010000213.1:0-5382 GCA_964531595.1 uncultured Anaeromyxobacteraceae bacterium | reverse complement strand
GCTTTCCTGCACGCGTCATCGAAACTGGGGAGGCACTTCTGGGAGGCGGTACTAGTGCGGCAGATGGCGATGAATTTCGTACCGTCGTCGGTGTTCCTCCACCACACCGTCGAGTTCCTGTTCTCGACACACATCCTGACGCCCGAGCATCTCGTTCGCCACGCGGGCAAGTCCCCGTTGTTCCCGGAGTCCAAACGGGAGATCCTGTCGGCGGCGTTCGTGGCACTCTCCAAGGGCAATCACATCGGGTTCGCTCACCTTGTCGTTCCGCAGGTTGAAAGCGCGATTCGCGCCTTGGCCGAGTTGCTTGAAATCCCTGTTCTGAAGCCAGCCCGTTCATCAGGCATGCAATTGCGTCTCCTCGATGAACTTTTGCGCGACCCACGCCTGGCTGTGTTTCTTGGTGATGACACCACCTTCTACTTCCGGGTCGTTCTGACCGACCAGCGCGGCTGGAGCATCCGAAACAGCACGTGCCACGGTATGGTCCCAGCCGAGGGGTTCACGCCCGAGGTGTCGGAACGACTTTTCCACGTCTTCGCCTGCCTGGCGTGCGTACGCCCAGCGGACGACGGCGATGCAGAGAAACCGTCATCCGTTCCAGCCCCCGATGCAGCGAGCGGCCGACACCGACCTTTTCACAGCGCCACCCGCCCCACGCCCGTCGCGGCCCCCCTCGTCCCGCAAACCGGACACCACGGGCCCGCGGGCGACCGACGCGACACCTCCCACACATGGCCGGCGTCGCAGCGAAAGAAGTCGGTCCGGCCCTGCCGGGGCGTGTCGCCTTCCACGAACTCCAACCCCTGCGGCTCGGCCCAGAAGGCGATCTCGTCGGTGTCGCCGAGGTCCAGCGTGCCGTGGTGCCTTCTTGCCGCCGCGACGATCTGGGCGACGGCGCACCGGGGGCACCACGACCCGTACAGGATCGCCTTC
Organism: uncultured Anaeromyxobacteraceae bacterium; assembly: GCA_964531595.1. Classification (GTDB taxonomy): domain Bacteria; phylum Myxococcota_A; class UBA9042; order DTJE01; family DTJE01; genus DUVQ01. The sequence continues at coordinate 4,446 of CAZHDQ010000213.1, read as the reverse complement.
ACGCGCGTGCGCCAGACGTGGCCCTGGGCACACCGCACGGTCATGGGCGAGCCCCAGATGCCCTTGTCGACCCGCACGGACGCGAGCTCCGTGACCAGGTCGCGAGCGCGGGCGACCGCCTCGGTGAGCCGGTCACTCATCCCGGACCTCCGCGGGGTCGCTGCCCCAGAGGCCGTCTCGGTCGGTAGCATTGAGGTCGCGCGGCCAGGCGCCTTCCTCCTCGGCGGGCTTGCGGCCTCGCAGGACGGCGCAGCGATTTCGGACGGACGCGAGCCGAAACTTCAGATCCGGCTGGACGTTCGCGGTGCTCTTGTCGGTCGCGCATTCGGACACGGCTTCACCTCCGAACGGGCAAAGCCAGGCATGCTCAAAACGGGGACACGTAGAGATCGCAGGCACTTGCATCACCACAAACCAGAAGCGCACCGCAGCACACATTGTCGCTCGTGAACCTGTTTGTCTGCCAGAATTGACAATACAGGTCGCGCTGCATATCATCGGGGTATGAAGCTCGACGAACAGGCCGACGGAGGTGGATCGATGAGAAAGAAGCCGAAGCAAACCGACGAACCCGTGCTGCCGCTGGCTGTCACGGCGGTCGGCGTTGTCAGCCCCGGCGAGATCTACGTCCAACAGATCACGGACCCTGGCGTTCTCCAGCAGGGGCGAGTGTTCGCCGAGGCTTTGCGCCAGACGGAACCGCTCGCTACCTCTGGAACGCGAGAGGCCGCTCAGGCGGCTGCCGCGGTCAAGGACGGCACAGCCCTGCCTGCAGGAATTCGAGCCGAGACGAGCGCGCGCTTGGTGACCGAGGGCCGCTCGTTGAACGGCACGGTCTCAGGAGCAAATCCAACGGGGAAAGCGGCTGAGATCGTGTCGATCTCCGACTACCGCGAACTACACGCTGGCCGCGACCCAGGCATCGTGAACACGCCCGAGCACGTCGCCAGCAACGTCGACGACATCCGGTTGTCGCCCCACCACGCGAGTCGCAAGGATCTCGTCTTCCGGTTCAGAACCCATGACGGGATGCTGATCACGAAGTTCAACGGTCAGGTCAAGACCGGGTCGGCACAGTACATCGCCGACAAGCTCGTGGAGATGGCTGAGACCCCGGGCTACGGCAAGGTCGGGTATGTCGACGGGCGGTTCGTCAACCCGGACGGAACGCCGAGAGTCTCGGCGGACGCGTTCTCACAGACTCAAGCTGATCGGCTCCAACGCGCCAAGGTCGGCCTCCGGGGCATCCCCGACCTTGACGCTCGCTCCGAGAAGCTCATCAGCGACATCAACAGGCACACCGGCGATGGCCTCGACCCCGTCTCGCGCGCGCAACTGCGGCTGCTCCGAGACGACATCGCCCAGGCCTACCGACCGAAGGGCGTGGCGGTGCGTGCAGCATCTGGTGCCGCCGTTGCTGCCGCGACCGCCGCAATTGTCACCCTCGTCGTTCAGTACGCGTCCGAGGGGAAGGTCGACGTGGCCTCGGTCGGCACCACCGCTGGCAAGGCCGCCGCCTACGGGGCCGGGGCTGCGGTTGTCGACGCCGGCATCTACCACACGGCAACACACGCAGGGATAGCGCCAGAAGCTGCCAAGATCCTTGCACAGCAGAGTGTGGCCGTCGGGTTCTGCGCCCTTGCCATCGGTGCCGATGTCCTCGCCGAAGTGAAGATGGCGCGTGCAGGCGACATCTCCAAGGCGAGCGCAGTCGCGGGCACCGCTACCAAGTCAGCTCTGGACGTTCTTCCCCTCGTCCTCGCCCCCCTGGGCCTAGTCGGCATTCCCATTCTCGTAGGCGCCCAACTTGGTGGGCGTTGGGCCATTGCTAAGGTGCGCGATGCTGATCGTAAGCTCGGAGCGCTGATCGAAGAGGACTTCTTTCAAGCAGCAATGCTCGCCCTCCGACTCGACCACATGGATGGGAGCGTAGCTGCCGTGAAGGCAGACTGCGACGACACTGATCGACTGTTTGCCGAAGCAATGTCCGGCAGCTCTGCTGGACCACGCCCGCGGCTGGTAACAACGCATGGAGAGGGGGAGTGAAATGAACCCGAAATTGATCTGGAAGATCATCGCAGGCATCGGCGCCTTGCTCGGTATTGGAGGTGGCTTATACGGCCACGATCAGCACAAGAAACGCCGGGCGGAAAAGTCGAGATTCAGGGCCGAACTACAGCGCCTGGCGACTCGGCTTTCCTCGAAGGAAGCCGAACTGGCTGCGCTCTCCGCTCGGCTTGGGGCGAAGAACAACCAGGTCCGGACGCTCGCCGCCGAGGTCCAGCAGTTGCGGGCCGAGGTGGCGGAAGCCAGAAGGCACGCAGCTTAAGCTTGTGCCTCGAGCATCTGGTTGCTGCGTGGTGAGGACTACATGACTGATCTACCAAAAGTGACACTGGCAAAGAACCTTGTACTAGCAAGGTCAGCGAAAGGCATCACTCAGGATGCCCTGGCCGAAGCCGCGCACCTCCCCCGCGCGACGATCGCGCAGATCGAGAGCGGTGATAGCGACCCGCACCTCTCGACCATCGCTGACCTTGCGGCTGCTCTTGAGGTGAGCCCGATCCTCCTCCTCCTCGGAGAGTTGGAACTGGCTGCTCTGACGAAGATCGCCAAGGAGACCCCTGACGAGTTGCTGAAGGACGAACTCACGGCAGACAACCTCGACAAGATGCGCCGCCTCGTGCAGTCCGGGATGTTCAAGAGCCAGGTGCGGGCGGCCAAGATCGGGGTGTCTGCGGCGCACGCTGCCGGATTCACTACCGCTGGCGCAGCCGCTGGTGCCGCCATTGGTTCGGTGCTGTTCCCCGGAGTCGGAACCGCGATCGGAGCGCTCCTGGGTGGGTTCCTCAGCGGGGCGACCGCAGCGACGGACACTGGCAAGACCGCCAAGAAGAAGTAGGAATCGAGATGCCCGTTGCTACGGAGACCTGGCGACTCAGCTCAGGTACGCTTTCCCTTGCAGATAGGACGAGCGTAGACACGACCGGCGAGGTGCTCGTCGAGCCGACGGGCAAGGTTGAGTTACATACCCACCGCCAAGCGGGCGAGGGGCGGCTCCGGTGCCGGCTCGAGCGTGGGCGCGGGAGCCGCGACCTCGGGCTTCGCTGCCGGTGGCTGGGGCTTCGGCGGATCGGGCAGCGGGCGGCCGCAACTCCGCAACCAGTCGATCTTTCAAGGCTTCTCGCCCAGGCTCTCGCCAGCCCGGTCGGCCACCCTACGCGACAACGCCTCATCCGGGGAGCTGCAACCTTCAGTTATGGAAGACGAACCTCTGCTGGGGTCCACCCGGTACCGGGTATCCAGGTGCTATCGAACGGCCGCCCCTGCGCAACTGCCTCGCTCACCGGCATCACGAGTCGCGCGATGACCGCGGTGACTTCGGCGAGGGACGCCGCCTCCAGCCGGCCCTTCCGCAGGAAGGCCCGCCACTGGACCTGCTTGCCATCGTTCCCGCTGAACGCCAGCCCCAGTGCCGTCGGGGCCACCTGCGGCAGCGGGGTACGGCGGTTCCGAAAGGTCGCTTCCAGCGCCTGGGCGAGCGTCGCGCCGTCGAACCCCCGGGTCCGCGCCAGCATCCACAGGTCGTAGAAGTCCTTCACCCGACTGTTCGCCAGGTCCAGTTCGACCATGGCCTGGAACTTCTCGGCGACGGTCGTCTCGGGCGTGTACCCGAGCAGGTGCGGTCGGTCGAAGTCGAGCAGAACCGGGAACAGGACGTCCGCCGGCCCGGGAACCACCGGGTCGCCGAACCCCACGTCCACCTGCATCGAAATGCGCGTCCGTTCCCCGAGCCTCCCCGTGAACCGGACACGCACGCCGGTGTAGGCGGCGTCCAGGGTGATTTCCTGCGCTTCGATGCTGACGGGGTCGAATGACAGGCCATCGGGCGGGACCTCCACGACAAGGCAGTCCCGGATCGCGGCGGCCACGGCGCTGGCCGCGTTGTTCATCCGGCCCAGCAGGTCGATGTCCATCGTCGGTCGCGCGAGCGGCGCATCCCACGTCCGCAGCATCAGGGCGCCTTTCAGAACGAAGCGGTCCCGGTGCGACGACACGCCGAGGCGATACAGGAACCGCTCCATCGCGAAGTACTGCAGCATCTCCCCGAAGGGCCTCCCAGAGTCCTTTGCCAGCCGCAGCAGGCGATCGTGGACCGAAGCGGCCATGTCCTTCACGGGGGTCTTGCGGGTCACTGGACGGCCTCCAGGTAGGGCATCATCACGCGTTCCACACGGTCGATGCGCGCGAACTCCAGCAGCACACGGACCGAGGCATGCTTGCGCTCGCGACACAGACGAAGCGCCTCGATGGCGACCGACAGGCCCACCTTGTTCCGGAACCGGAAGCAATCGGCCACCGTCTTTTCGGGCCCATAGACGCGCACCGTCACGCCGTCTCTGTCGTGGGTCTCGATCCCCTCCTCTTAGAAGGGCCCCGAGAGCT
>CAZHDQ010000212.1:0-5391 GCA_964531595.1 uncultured Anaeromyxobacteraceae bacterium | reverse complement strand
TTGGGAGCGGCAGCACATGGACGAGCTGCACGGTCTGTTCACATCGGTGCGAAGCGAGTTCTTCGCGGATTCCGGATTCGAGCCGTTCTAGCCCAGCCGTATCCGCCTTTCCACAGTCAACCCTTCATCTGTACGACCCGTGGCCGCGATGCGCTAACGTGCGATGCGCTAACGTGTTGACCCGGAGCTTTCGGAAGGGTAGCCTACCAAGGTAACTCACGGAGCCGCAGAATGAGAATCCTGCCGACGACAGTCCTGATCCCTTGCATTGCTGCCTTGTTAGCGGTGTTTTTGCTGGCCGCACCGGCTGGTGCCGAGCCCACCGTCCCGGCCGACGGAACGGCCGAACGTGCGTTGCTTGACGGCCTGAAACTGATCCGCGACGGGAAGTTTGACGCGTGGATCTCGCAGTTCTGCTCGACAAACGATCTGTGCTACACGGACCACTCCATTAAATCGTTGAAGAAATACAACCTCCCGACCATCCAGAGGTTGGCGGACCAGTGCATCAAGGGTACAGGGGATGCGCTTGATGTTACGCGGACCGTGGTCAAGGACAAGGACACAAAGGTCTTCATTCAGTGCGGTCCCCAGGCCCAGCCCAGGCCGTTCACGATGGTCAAGGAACCCAAGGGCTGGCGCTTCAAGGTCTTGTAGCGATCGACCATGGTCAGGGGCCCGCGATGTCGCAGCCGCCCGGAAGGGATCGCCGCAGCAGGTCGAAGATTTGACCACAAGCTCTGCCGGCAGAATCAGCCTTCCATTCGTTGGATACCACTACGATTAAGTACCAAACGCAGCCTTTCGGTGTAAGTCCGAGTTCGGGGGCCATCCGCCGTAAGGGTAAACACGACGTCAACCGGATAGGTGCGCGCGATCTGCGCAGTTTCCGTTTCTCCGTGCTCCACGTTGTAAAACAGGTATTCGCTGTTAGGGTCGTCCATTCTGGCCAGGAAGCTTTGCACGCTGAAACGCAGGATGTCGTTGACCGACTTCAGCCGGTGATGGTGCTCCGCAATCCGTGCTGGGAACAGGCGCACACGCTTGATGTACTTCAGGACCAGTTCACCGTCGGCTTCGGCGCCCATCGTCGGATATTGGGTTCTAAGGCGACGAATTGATTCAGGGACTGATGATGCCGGTACGAACGACACCGCCTCCTTGAATCGGCCGGTTACATTGCCGCTAGAAGGGTCAATCACGTTGGCAGACCGATCGGTCAACCAGCCTGCCATGGATGTGGTGAAGAGGTGTTTAAGGCGTTCCTTGATCCCTTCACGAAAAATGTATGCCCCCGATGCGATCATGAGGAACGCCAAGCTATCGAAACTGAACCTCTCGGCGGCAAGAGTGGTCGCAAGGAGGTAGATGCCGATCGCGGCAGCAGCACCTACGTTCAGGGCGGCCTGTCCCAGCGAACCGGCTTCCTTGATCTTGATGTTCAGGTAAAGCAAGGACGACACATACTTCTTCAGCATGCTTCGGCGCTGTGCGAACGTCTCGTTGTCCCCGTGGGCCTCGACGAGTGTGGCGATGGCGCCAGTGGCGCTGCGGTGCCCTTGTTCGAACGCGATTGTTGTTTTCAGTTCCTTTTCGAAAGTTGACAGTTGAACGGGGCCGGTTGACAGCCGGTTGAGCAGGATCGTCAGATAAGATTCGCTTGTAAGGCTCATGAACTCATCAAGATTCGTGTACGCTTCCCGAATTTTTGCCGGCAGGATCGGATCAAGCATTTGTGGGCGGAGGGAACGAAACTTTTGCAGGACGACCCGGAGGTCGCTCAAAAAGGCGAGTGCTGTGGATTCAAGAAGGTCAGTCGCGGCCGGTTCGGCGTCGCGATGGGAAGGCGCATTCTGTGTTGCCTCGAGCAGGTTGTGAACCCGGTCGCGTACACCCGAGCGCACAACACAACCTAGCAATTTCAATTCATGCACGGCCCTTTTGATCGGCCTGGCCGAGCGGTCGCCGCCAAGTATCGCCTGGACGGCTTCGTCAAGCCGTTTGAAGGGTGAGTAAGCGTAGTCGTCATCGACCAGCATACGCAGACCAATGACTGGTGTCTTGAACCGGATGTAGTTCTGGATGTCACGATAGAAGGCCGCAGCCGGGTATGTGGTGCCATTGATTCCCAAGGAGCGGGGAATGAAGAAGTAGGCGACGACGCTGTAGCGGGCACGTTTTTGCCCATCTAGCATGACGTCGAGCTTGACTTCGAAGCGGTGCTTGTCGTGCAGGCTGGTCTTCGCGTCGAGCAGTTCGAGCAGGTCTTCCTGAATCAGACCTTCGTACATGGGCAACATCCTTTCAACAGGTGCCGTTGTTCCCGTCTGGCGGCAGTGCAATTGATATTGTAGTCCACGTAAGTATCCTGCGGCGTAAGAAAGTCAGCCTTGGCGGCGCGTCTAATGGGCCGCTGGCGGGGCTTCCAGTCAACACTCCCCGAAATCGCATCATTAAACCCCTTCGATTTGTGGTCCCGAGGCTTGCATCACGTTGGCCATTTCACGACAATGCACCCGGCTGTTTCTATCCCCGGGGCCAGCGTCTGAAGCGGCCCCCAAAGGAGGTGCCGGGAGATGTCTTGTTTCAGATGTTCGCGTGTTGCGACCTTGCTGGTCGCGGGTGCCGCTCTTTGGATGTTCGCGGGTTGCGAAGGCGGCGAAACGACCCCCGGAAAGGACGTGATCGCTGACTCGAACGTCCTGCCGGACGCGCTTTCGGATGCGATAATTGGGCAGGACCTCTCAACCGAAATTGAGGCCTTGGATTCACACGAAGTGCAGCAGGACACCATTTCAGAGGACACTCCGGTCGATGACGTTCCAGTCGCTGATATCGAAGGGGACGGCGCGACTTCTGACGTCCAGGATAACGACGTACCCTCGCCACCCCAGGTCGACCCTGTGATTGCGGCCTCGCTTGCGGCGATCGTTGCCGAGCACATCACGTTCTCGGCAGACCGCGGCTTGTCCGCGACCATCCGGGACGCCAAGGGCGCGTGGTGGTCCGGGTCCGGTGGTGTCGCCATCATGCAGGATGGTACGGTCATGGAACCCGACACGCTCTTCCGCGTCGGCAGCAACACGAAGCCATTCACGGCCGCAGTGATCCTGCAACTCGTTGACGAGGAGAAGGTCGGGTTGGACGATTCGATCACCGACTACGTCGAAGACTACCCTCAGTGGAGCGAAATCACGATCCGGCAACTCCTGTCCATGCGCAGCGGGATCCCCGACTACCTGCGCAATCCCGCGTTGATGTTGGAAGCGGTCACATCGCCCGAGAAGATATGGGATCCGAAGGAGATCCTGGATTTCGTGGCCGACGACGAACTGGATTTTCCCCCTGGAATGGGCGGGGAGTACACGAATAGCAACTACCTGTTGCTGGGCCTCGTCATCGAGGAAGTGACTGGAAATACGGCCGATAAGGAACTGGAAGACCGCATCATCAAGCCGCTGGGCTTGAACGACACGTTCCTGGACATGTTGGGCGATACCATTCCCAAGCTGGCGCACGGATACATGGACATGTCACTGGTTGGGGTCCTATTCGGGGTCCCAACTTCAATAATCGATTTCCTGCCCGTGGACAGCATTGTCGAGGGCACGATCGTGGATACGACCTACATCTTCAATCCCTCCCAAACCTGGATGGCCGGGGCCCTGGTCTCGACGACGCGGGACATGGCGGTCTTTGTCCACGCGCTGCTGACCGGCGACCTGATTTCCCCGACGATGCTGGAGGAGGCGAAGAAGGCCCTTGATATCACGCTTTTGGGTGCCCAGGTGCCCTACGGGCTGGGGCTCCAGGCCAACGAAACCCAGTTCGGGACCATGTACGGACACGGCGGGCTGAACTTCGGCTACCAGGCCGCGACCTACTATGCGCCCGACAGCCAGATCACCGTGTCCCACATGCACAACTTCCTGCCCGAGCAGTCGGCAGGGTTCCAAAACGAAATCATGACCGTGTTGACCGATCCACCCGCCGAGGCACTCATCGCCTGTTCGCGGCCTGAGGGATTCTTCACGGTGGATGCACCGGACGGACTGTTCCAGGGCCGGTTCAAGGGTCCCGTCAACGACTTCGGCGCACTCCCCCGAGCCCTGGGTGTCGGCGTGATGACGCAGCATGAAGGTGAGGAAGACCGTCCCCTGTATGGTATCGGCGTGTCGTCCATCCTTAAGGCCCCCGCCGCAGGCAAGGCACGCGTGGACATCGAATCCCTGTCACCCACTGGTGATGGCGGCTCGGCATACAGGCTTGGGTCGATCAGTCTGGAGCGGGACCTCCTGACCGAACTCGACGAGACCGGGGACTTCACCGCAACCGGTGCAGCCGGCGTGGGTCGTGCCTACGTGTTGATCACCGACCTTTGGACGGACCCCGAAACCGCGGCCGTGACCAAGATGTGCTTCCGGACGTTGTCCGACTTCTCGAAGTCCACGCGCCTGCATGTGTGCGAGACCGGGACCTTCGAGCCCAACGCCGGCCAGATCTTGAAGATTTTCGTGGAAGCCGAATTGTTGACTGACCCTGTTGCCATCCAGGCGACTCTGAGCGCTATTGGGCTGGCCCCGTGTCTGTGCGCACCCACATGGGCCGCTTGCGACGAGTAGCCTTCGCCTTCCCTTCGCTGGTCCCGGAACTGGACAGCAATCCGTGATTCCCTGCTAGATTTTGCAAATCGAAGTAATCTCAGCCCGGGCTCAGAAGGGCGTGAGTGGGAGTCATAACCACTTTGGTGAAGGGGGCCACGGCGAGGGGGCCTGGGGCCGCGCCGGTGCCCCCGCACCCGACTGGGGGCCGGCGACCTTCGCGGCCCAGACTCGGCCCCTGTGGGGCCTCAAACAGTGGGCCGCGTCGCGCTGCGCGCGAACAGGCCGCCGTCACCCCGTCGGGTCCCGCTGGTCCTCCAAAGGGCCCCAGGCCCCCCTCGCCGCGGCCCCACGGACTTGTGTGGCGAAGAAGGGTCTGCCCGGCGACAATTCGCAACACGCTGCACGATCGTGCTTGATGCCGGGCAAAGGTCTGTCCGAAACCAACCCTCCACATCCGAAAAAGGGCGTTTGGATGTGTCGATCCTGGGATGCCACAAGCCAATCGGTCTGAATGCATCACGCAAGTGACCTGTAGGCACCCCGTATACCTCTCAAGATTATCCAGAAGTGGGTACGCTCGACCCAGGTGGATCCCAGGAACCCGTTACTCATGTCAGGGAACCCCGTGATCCACCGTCACAAATTTCTAGATCTTGAAATCATTGAGCATGCTGCGGTCGTTGCTTCACCAATCCGGTGAGGGGTCCGGTCGGGGTGGCCGGCTCCGCTCCAGATACCCCCCCGCCCCTTCCCGAGTGGCACGGGGCCTTCTCCTCCGCCGGGAGCT
>CAZHDQ010000211.1:0-5395 GCA_964531595.1 uncultured Anaeromyxobacteraceae bacterium | reverse complement strand
GGGACAGGTAGTGGAGCCTGCCGTAACGTTTCGAGACCCGTTCCAGTTCGTCCAGGGACATCTCCTCCGGGCCGGGGACCGAGAAGCAGTGTCGGCAGGACGCGTTGCACCTGGAGGTCACGAAGAGGACCAGGTGTTGCGGAAACCGGCTCGCCCACACGCGCAGATACTCGGCGAATTCCGCCATCGGCCTCGCGACGGAGCGGCCGACGAATCGGACGGCACCAGCGGATACGCCGACTAGGATGGCCAGATACAGCAGGTAGTCGCCTGCAACGCCCTTTGCGGTAAAGACGGCGCCCTTCTCGCGAAACAGGAACGAATAGAACCTCCTGCGCAGGAGCACGAACCCGACCCACAGGAGGGCCGCAGCGTAGGGAAGTCCAGCGATCGGCAGCAGCACTGTCCCGGCTGCCACGACCCCGGAATAGAACACCATCCCGATCTCGGACGAAGTGACGCTTCCGACCGGTTCCGTCTTCCTTCTTTGGGAGTAGATGTCGAAGTAGGAGGTCCCGCGCCGGACCTTGTCGAGCAGGCGACGAAGCATGCCAGCCCTTGCGACCGTGACGGACATCGTCGTGTCGATGAATAGCGAGTGGCGCTCGGAAAGACGGTGTCCGAGCTCGTGCTCCTCGCCGCCCAGCCGGTACCGTGGGTCGAAGCCACCGGAGGCCAGGAACGCCTCGCGGGTGATGGCGACGCTGTTTGTCATCAAGAACGAGACCTGGCAGCGCGTTCGCCCGCTTTCGATGATGGGTTTCGTGACCATGTAGTGGTGCTTGAGCGCGTTGAGTTCCGGGCCGAATCCCGGGTTGAGCGGTGCGCGGTTCAGCGCCGGGGCAATCGACACGAGGCCCGGTTCGTCCGCGAAAAAGGCTGCGATCCTGGATAGGTTGTCGCCATCCTGGACCACGTCGGAGTCGACGAAGTACAGGATGTCTCCGGAGGCTTCCCGCGCTCCCCGGTTGCGGGCGTTCGAAACCCCCCCGTTATTGCCTAGCCGGACGATCCGGCACGGGAACTGCCGGGCCGTCTCCACGGTGCCGTCGGTCGAGGCGTCGTCGACCACGATCACCTCGAAATCCCGGTATTCCGTACGGTAGATCGATTCCAGGCAGGTCTTGAGGAGCTTCTCCCGGTTGAAGGCGGGGATGATCACGGATATCGCCATCGAACAGTCTCCCGGGAAGGTTCGCTAGAACCTCCAGGACGATGCGCAGTCCTGGCGAGTATCTGGAATGCCCTGGGGAGTGTCAAGCAAGCCGGGGCGGCCTCGTGCCGAAGGATGCGGTCCAGCTGCGCACCTGGATATCCTCGGGTGCCCGCGGTGGCGAGGACAGGTCAGCGGTCCGACTCGAAGCGCGCGGCCACCTCGCAGACACGATGAGCATCCGCGGGTGTCATGGCGTCGTGCATCGGTAGTTCGACGGCGGTGGCCAAAACCTGATGGGTTCCGGGCGCGACCTCGGGCCCAGCGCACGACGGCAGGACCTCGGCGCCGATGCCGCAGTCCACACCGTGGCGACGCAGGAACGCCCCGAATTCGGGCCCCTTCGGGTGGCGGATAACGTACATGTAGTAGCCGTGGGGCCGGTTGGGTGGGTCCAGGGGGCGAACCACCGCCGATGGCAGTTCCGCATCGTAAACGGCCGCTACGGCGCGCTTTTTGGCGACGGCCGCGTCGAGACCTTCCAGTTGGTCCAAAACCAGCGACGCCTGGAAGTCCGAAAACGCGAAGCGATCCGCCCGGCTGGCGGCGTGTAGTCGCCGGTACAGCGATACCAGACCGCGGCGTCCGGCTTGGTGATAAAGCCATGGTGCGACGAACCGAAATACCGACGGCCGCAGCGAAACCCATTCAGCTGCGGTCATCGCCAGTTTTTTTGCATCGTTCAGCCGAGAAGTCCCCGGACGACTGACATCTGCGAGCCACGCGGCAATTTCCAGGTCCGATGTGACGGCCATCCCGCCGCCCAGCCCGTTGAGGGGCTTCCGGCTTTCAAAGCTGAAAAACCCGCCCAGGCCGAAGGACCCAACCGTCTGGTCCTTGACCCTGGCGCCTGGGGCATGAGCGCAGTCCTCAAGGATTTCAAGACCCAGCGATGACGCGAGGGGGATCAAGGCGTCCATGTCGGCAGGCAACCCGAAATAGTGGGTCACCAGCAACAGCCCGGGGCCCTGCCAGGCCCGCCGGACATCATCCGGTGCAAGGGACAGCGTGTCGGGATCGACGTCCACAAAGACGACTTCGTACCCAGCCTCGCGGACCAGCGCGGGGACCGCCTCGATTGTAAATGCCGGCACATAGGCCCGCAAAGGGACCCGGGAACGCGCCGCGTTCAGCAGCAGCACCAAGCCCGCGCGCCCTGACGGAGTCGCCACTGCGGCGCGATGGCCAAAACGATGCACGAAGGCCGATTCCAGCCGGTCGCGCCCACCCGCTGTTCCTACACTGCGCAGCGCCGTCCCGAGCAGCGACGGGAACGCGGTCACGTTGCGCCTGGGGACGACCGGACGCATCACCAATCCTTCCGAAACGCGTTGATCAACATGCGCGCCGCGGTCCGGACGCTACGGGTGACCTCGTCGGTCGAGCGGAAACGGGTCACGGCCCGGCCGATGTACGAGGGGCGGAAGTAGAACGACAGGTAGGCCAGTTGGGTCCAGAACTCGATCTCGCGGTCGGACAGGTCGGTCCAGGGGATCGGAAGCCGCTGCTCCGGGACCTGGCCAAGCACCCATTCACGCCAGTAATCGACGCCAGTGGCGCGAACCACTTCGTCGAGCAGGCCGGTACCAGGCTTCGCGATCGTCCGCGAGAACTGGGCATAGTCCAGTCCCAGCGAGATGGAGTAGCGGATGGTGTTGCGCAGGCTTTCGCGGGACTCGCCAGGCACGCCTGTCATGAAGAATCCCAGGGGGTGGATCCCCACGTCCTGTGCGTCCCGGATGATCTGCTGGACCCGGGATGTCTCGAGGCGCTTGTTCATCAACCGCAGGCTTTCGAGGCTGGCCGTTTCGATACCGATGTAGACCTTGCGGCAGCCGGCGTCGGCCATAAGGCGCAGCATGTCGCGGTCCAGCGAATCCACGCACGCCCGGCAGGACCATTCAAGAGGATGTTTGCGCTCGATCAGGCCGCGACAAATGCCCTCGGCACGGCGACGCCCCACGACGAAGTCCGCGTCGAAGAAGTCGATCTCACGGACGTCGTAGCGAAGGACGCACTCGTCGACCTCGGCCAGCACGTGGTCTACGTGGCGGGCCTGGTACGGCACACGGCTGATGGGACAATAGGAGCACTTCTGCGGGCACCCCATCTGGGTCAGCATGACCGTGAAGTTTCGCAACTGCGAGGTTATCGAGTAGTAGCGCTCGTTGGGCAACAGATGCCGGGCGGGAAAGGGGTACTTGGCAAAGGCCCGCAGCCGCGTGTCCGGCGGGACCATGACCAGTTCGCCACCCTTCCTGTAGCACGCGCCTGGGATACCGGCCGGCTCGACTCCCTGGGCCATTGCGTCAAGCAATCGCGGCAGGCTTTCGTAGCCCTGGCCGTTGAGCGCCACGTCGATTTCGAGATGGGACATCGTTTCGGCCGGGTACAGCCCAACATTGATGCCACCAGCCAGGATCGGTACGCCCAGCGCAGCGCGAATCGCCCTGGCCCAGCCCAGCGTGTCGTGAAACATGTAGGTCGAGAAGTAGAAACCCACCACTTCGGGGCCGAAGGCGCGCAGACGATCGATCGTCGCGTCAACGGACAGCCGCTCTGCCTGGGCATCGACGATCGTGACTTCGTGGCCGGCGGATTCCGCCATGGCGGCGGCCCAGGCCAGGTTGATCGGCGGCAGGACACCGAAGTCGTCGTCCACCACACGCAGGTTCTCGGAAAACCGCTTGTGTCGATAGGGGACAAAGACGAAAGCGATCTTCATGTGGTGGCGATCCTACCTTGGCTCCCGGAGCCGGGCACACTGTACTGGCCGCCCCGGAGGCTGTCAAATCAGCGCCGTACGCTGCTAACCCGCATCCCGCCTTGTGCCGTCCCCGTCCTCGGCATCCTGGACCGACGTCGGATCTTCCTCACCCGGATCCACCCCGTCGGTTGAGCGCCCCAGATGGTGTCTCTGGTATTCCTCGGTGAACATCAGTGTGGCACGGTCGCGAATCCGATCGACGTACAGCACGCCGTCCAGGTGGTCGCATTCGTGTTGGACGGCGGCCGCAGCAAAGCCCTCAACAACCAAATGCGACGGCCTGCCGTCGACGCCCAAGAAATCGACGCGAACCGCGCGCGGCCGGGGCACCAAACCAATCAGCCCAGGCACCGACAAGCAACCCTCCCAGGTCTGCATCTCGCGCTCAGTCAGGGGTTGCACGACCGGATTGATCATTGGCGTGGGCGGGATGCTATCAGTCGGCCCGCCAGGCACCTCGACCACGGCGACTCGTTTAGAGATGTGTACCTGAGGCGCCGCAAGCCCCACACCCTCGTATTCCTCCATCGTATCGAACAGATCGCGCACTATCGCCGCGACCTGGCCGGACGCAAAGTCTTCCTGGGTCACCGTGTCGGCCCGACGCCGCAGCACCGGGTGCCCCATTCGCGCCACCTTCAGGATCATGTGTCCCTCGTCCGAAAGGCCCGCGGGCATTGTCCCTTTTCCGACGCGTTGATGAAAGAGGCGATCCGCTACGGGCCCGGTACCAAGCCAGGACGCGGCGGGTCTTGACCAGGCCCAGGCCTCGCGGATAGGCTGGACCACCTGGAAAACCGGAGCAGCGCCATGCGCACCTGCTTGCCCATGCTAATCGCGCTGGTCGCCCTGGCTGGCTGCAATACGGGGAACGGAAGCGAACCCGACAACTTCGCCGACCACGACGCCATTTTGCAGGACCCAGGGCCCTCCGACCTGCCGGAACTTGACGGCACGTTGCCGGACGGGGATTCGCGCGACGCCGAGGTCCCGGACGGGGAATCCCTCGACACCGAGGTACTGGACGAAGGACTGTCTCTGCCGTCAATCGCCGATGTCGCCCCTGAAACGCTAACCCTTGCACCCGAGGACCCAAAGGACCCGGTCGTCCTACCGGAAGGCATCGATCTGCGGGTCGCCGCCTTGAACGTGTACGGTTTTAACAAGGCGACCCCCGAAGACGTCGGGGCATTTTTGGCACAGGCGGTGCCGGGTATTGTCGTGCTGACCGAGATGCGGTCGGACAAGCTCGAAGCGGTCGCCTTGGCAGCCGGGCTGGCCTACACCACGTCGGCTGGAGACAAGGCGCTGCTTTCGGCGACTCCCCTTACCGATGTATACGAGATCGCGCTGGGCGAGGGCCGATCGCTGCTGCACGCCACCACGGAAATTCAGGGCGTCGTCTTTTCGGTCTA
>CAZHDQ010000210.1:0-5399 GCA_964531595.1 uncultured Anaeromyxobacteraceae bacterium | reverse complement strand
CCACCGAGGGTGGCGCCTCTTACTGGGAGGCCTACACCCGCAGCGGCAGCGGTGGCCCCACGGCTGAAAGCAACGGCACCCTGGTCGACCTGAAGGACGGCACCTACACGTACACGTTCGCGAAGGACCTGACCAACATCACGACCCCCGTGGCCGTGGTCTGGGCGCCAGACGCGACGACCCGCCTGACCGGACAGATGGGCGGTTCGGTTAACGGCCGTCCGCTGCCGCCCCTGAACTTCGTCAAGGACTTCGTGCCCGCCGGCGGTGACCTGCCCGCGACGCGCGAAATCGCCACGATCGACGCCTGCAACGAATGCCACGGTAAACTGACGCTGCACGGCAACCGGACCGAGGTCCAGTACTGCGTGACCTGCCACGCGAAGGATGTCGTCGACCCGAACGGCGTCAACATCGACATGGGCTACATGACCCACGCGATCCACGCGGCGGGCATCCGCCAGAGCAACGGTGCGCCGGAGTACGCGATCTTCTCGAGCTACGGCCAGGATCTGTACACATACGGCCACGTCGGCTACCCGCAGGACAACACCAACTGCCTGAAGTGCCACGACGCGGCGAAATCCTCCGAGGGTGGCAACTGGGACAAAGCACTGTCGGCCCAGGCGTGCAAGGGTTGCCACGAGGGCACGGATTTTTCCGACCATATCGAAGACAAGACGGACTCCCAGTGCGCGTCCTGCCACGGCGAGGGCAAGTCCCGCAGCGCGGCCAAGGTGCATGTCAGCGCGAACAACAGCCCGAACGCCGTCGGCGTGGTCGAGGGCGCGGCGAATATCACGTACGAGGTCAAGGATGCGATCGTCAATGGTGACGGCACCACGACTGTGACGTTCAAGGTGATGCGCGACGCCGCACCCATGGACATGACGACGCTACCCGCCGACCTGACCGGCGGCCCGTCGTTCCTGCTGGCCTACGCGCTGCCGCAAGACGGCATCGAGGAACCGGCCGATTACAACAACCTGGGCCTTTCCGCCGCCCAGCCCATCACTGTTTCGCTGGCGAACCTGCGCTCCGGTAGTGCTGGCACGGTCGAAGCCAGAGCGAACGGATACTACGCCGCGACCATCAAGGTGGAGAACTCGTTCCCGGCGGGGGCGATGATGCGCGCGGTCGGCCTGCAAGGCTACTTCACGCAGACCGGTCTGACCGGCGGTAACTTGGCCCGCCACGCCGTGGCTGCCTACGCTTCGGTCACTGGCGACGAGGCACGGCGCGAAGTCGTCGATAGCGCCAAGTGCGCGAACTGCCACGAGTGGTTCGAGGGCCACGGCGGCAACCGCGTTTACGAAGTCGGCGTGTGCGTGATGTGCCATGTGCCGAACCTGTCCACCAGTGGGCGCGGTGCAAACATCGCGAACGTCACGCAGGCTACGAAGGATGCGCTGACGGCCGCTGGGTACGACGGCGAAGATCAGTTGACCTACCCCGAGTGGACCAACAACATGAAGGAAATGATCCACGCGATCCACGGGTCGCACGTCCGCTCGACGCCGTTCCAGGAAGTTCGCGACCGCGGAGGCAGCGGCGTGTACTACTACGACTTCAGCCACGTGACGTACCCGACCGCGCCGAACAATTGCCTGATGTGCCACAAGGCGGGGACGTTCGATGGCGTGCCCACTGGCGCATTGGCGACGACCTTTGCCACGGACAACGGGAACATCTTGATCCCGGGCGACGTCGCTGCTGCGCGTGCCTCGGTGCCGAACGCCATGGACATCATCGCGACGCCTTACGCGTCGGCATGTTCCGCTTGTCACGACACGCCGCTCGCGATTGCCCATATGGAACAGAACGGCGCGTTCGTCGACGGTGAACGTGACAACGTCCCGACGACCTATTTCGAGACCTGCGCCCTGTGCCATGGCGCCGGCCGGGCTGCCGACGTGAACGTGGTTCACGGCCTGTAGTCACCGACTCTTCCGGGGCCGGGTCCTCATGGGGCCCGGCCTCGGTCCCCCTTTTTTGACGAAATCCGTATCCGAAAGCCCTCGAATCCGTTAGAATTACTACTCGCCGCGGGATAGACCCGCGAATGGAGGATAACCCAATGATTCGGTTGCGCCTGATGTGCTTGGTGGCCTGTCTGGCCCTGTTTGCAGCGGCCTGTGGTTCCTCGGACGATGTGACCGATCCAGGCGGCGCGACCGACCCGGGCGTTGTGGCCGACCCCGGGGCACCTGACGTAATTGAAGATATCGGCGCAAGGGACGTGCCGTTTGATGCCGGGATTGAGGATCCGGGGACAGGCGACGAAGGCTTTGACCCGGGCGTCGAGGATGTGCCACCGGCCGACGAGGGGGCGACCGACATCGGCCCTAACTTCGACGACATCGAGCAGCAATACCCGCCCCGCGCCCTGCCGTTCGCATTTACCCGGCCAGCGCTAGGCGAACCACTGACACCCAATGAAGTGACCGACTTCACGAAGACGGTGGCCGCAGCTTACAAGGAAATCGGCTTCTTTCGCTGGCTGCTGCGCACCAGCACCGGCGTTGACCACACGACTGAAACCGACGACTACCTAGCTTGGCACAACGACGTTCATGCGGTCAAGGAAGGCGACACTGTGACGTTCGACCACCGCGGTCTTGAACACAACATGTGGATTCCAGGGTCGATTGTGTTGTCGTCGGTGATGAACGGATACCTGCTGACCGGCGACTGGGAAATGGCGCGCCTGACCGAGCAGTATTGCAAAGGCCTGACCGCCGTGGTCAAGGGATTCGTCTGGGGCGATGACGACCCGGCGCCAAACCTGATGGCACGGGCAATCTTCCCGATGGACCACGACTTTACGTTGGATGAGGACTTTTGGAAGGACGACGGCCGCAAGAAGGCAATCAAGTTTAGCGGCGTGTACCGCGAAGAACACGGGTGGAACGCCCAATCGTTTGCCTGGCCGAACAATCCGACATGGGGGTCGATCTGGGTCACGAACATGCGGTCCAAAGACGACGTGCGGGCGATCTCGCGGACGTCGACGTTTCTGCCGTACGTGGTCGAGGACGCGCCCGACGCCTGGGTCCGAGATGCGTGCCTGGAGACCTGGCAGACCATGCAGGCGTTCCACAAGGACATCGTCGATAACGAATACAACATCCGGACCAAGGGTGACGACGGCGTCGCCTACCGGATTCCCTGCGAAGACCAGGATCTGGGCAGTTACATGTGCTATTACGACGTCGATCCGACTAACGAGTGCTGCGCGCGCATGGCGGCCGACATGATCGCCTACGGGGAGCGTCGGACGGATGAATGCGGTACGTGTACCGGCAGCGTCTACGACACGTTCGCGTCGATTACGCACTACTACAACATCCCTATCGTGTGGGACTACCACATGGCCGGGGTCGGTACGGCGCTGGTGAATCGCCAATACCGCGACGCCTGGTATGCGCTGGGCGGCCTGGCGGAACGCATCGATCGCTACATGCACCCCACCGAAGACGAGCCGGGTACCAAAGACCCCAATTGGAATCGCGACATGGCGCAACTGCTGGTCCAGGCGGCCTCGGTGGGTCTGCCGCTGACCGCTTACGAGGCGCGCCACGTCGAGGAGTACTGGACTAATACGGCCGAACACCTGCGTGAGTGGGACCATTGGGACCTGTGGGACGAAAGCATCCCCGATGGCGATTACAGCGTGCGCCCGCCGAACATCGAGACAGCGGTCGAGGTCGAGGCCTTCGCGGTGTTGTTCGAGTACTGCAACAGCCCGTTCAAGAACCCGGCCGGTGCCTCGTTTGTGGACTGCTCCGTGCTGGCCGATCCCTCCACCTGGTGACCGGCAATCGCCTGGGGTCCACCGCTCGCTTTCGATTTCAAGCCCAGTCCGTGATTGTGGGAAATCCCGACGGCGTGTTGGATTTTCCCACAGTCAATTTGGCCGGAAATTTGCAAGGGCGCGCGGCCCGGCCGTAACCATTCGGATCAACGCGATGTTTTTTGTCCGACTTTAATCGCGGCCATGGCATCGATCTTGCGATCAATTATAGGTAGGCATGTGAAGCGCTTTCTGAAACGAAGCGCCTGGAGGTCGCGATGACTGATGGTATGATTACAGCGGTTGTGATTACGAACGTGTTGCTGGGACTGATGACGCTTGGAATCGTCGGTGCATGCGTAGCCGGGGGCTGTGCCTCCCTGTTCCGCCACCGCAAGGACGAAGTGGCCCACGAAGTTACGTCCGCGAAGGCCGCCTGACCGCATTAAGGGTCACGGTTCGCCATTAGGTTGCCTACCGGCCACCCTATCAAGCCTTGTGTTACTTGCAGCAGTCTACAGTTCCAAATGTGGTGGTCAGGAAAATATCGAAGGTATCCCAGGATTACTCCCGGATATCCGCGTTTAACCACACGGAACAACAGTGAAATCTCGCCTTCCAGTAGACCGCCATCGGGAAAAGCGGGTAGAAATTGTCCGGTAACAACACCGGAGGTTCCGTGTCTCGACAAACTCTACCCCTGATGGCCGCTGCCCTGCTTCTACCCTGGCTGATGGCCTGCGACGCCTTCGACGGCGAGATGTCTTGTACGGCAAAGGAGGACGGCAAGGCTACGGAATGCCAGGAGTTCACGGACTTCAGCACTGCTGCGAAGGTCACCGCGCAGGCGTCCCTCCAGCTTCTCTGCACAGGTCTGGGAGCCTCCCTCTCGGACGAACGTTGCAGCCTGGACGGGGCTTTGGCGGGTTGCCGTAGCGACAACCAAGGCCAGTGGACCAATACGACCTGGTATTACGCCACCCAGGACACTCCTACCGCTGACAGCGTCTCTTGCGGCTCGTCCGACGTGAAACTGCTGCCTGACGGCACGGAGGCGAAGCCCTCGGATGCCTGCTCAGTGCAGAGCCAGGTTTCGCTGGCACCCACCTTCGTCAACGAGAGTGACCAAACGATTTCGGCATACTGGGTCGATACGTCCTGTATTGAGATCTACTACTGGACGCTGCCGGCCGGTGCCAGCCAGCAGCAGCAGACCTACGTCGGGCACGTGTGGCACTTTCGCGCGGGGGATCGCCAGCCTTCGGGCACCGTCGTAAAGGAGTACATCGGCGTCTTCGATGATCAGGTCGGTGCGACTCCTACCATCGCCATCCCCTGAACCCACGGTCCTTGACCATGAACAGACCGACACGTCTCAAGCGATCATGGCGTCCCGACCCCTAATCGAACCTATCCACGACGATGGCTTTTCTGCCTGCCGCGCTGGCAAGGACCGCGACAAACCGGCATCCGGCCGGGCGCGGCCGCCGCTCAGACGCAAGCCGGTGTGTTGCTGAGGCGAAAGCCAGCCAGATGGTCGTTGGGATGGGTGCGGCAGAAGCGAGTGTCGGCAGCCTTAGGGCCTGTTACGAAACAACCGCTCCAC
>CAZHDQ010000209.1:0-5460 GCA_964531595.1 uncultured Anaeromyxobacteraceae bacterium | reverse complement strand
CCCGCGCCCGTTGGCCGGGGTGCGTCCGGACGTCGAGGTGCCCGACGAGGTCGAGGCGCTGGTGATGCGCTGTCTGGCGAAGGCGCCCGACGAACGCTACCAGACCTCTGTGGAACTGGCGGCCGATTGCGCCGCGATCGAGGCGCGGTTGGCCGGGCAGTACGAGCACGTGGTGTTCGTCCAGGGCACGCGCCGCCCGACGGCGGCCATCGTACAAGAAGCGCCGACTGTGGCGGCCGCACCGGCGATAGGCCGGGGCCGGAAGGCATGGTGGGTCGGTCTGGTGCTTGCGCTCGCCATCGCAGGCGCTGGCGGTTTTTGGGCGCTGGGCGGCTTCACGGCGGCGGACCACCAGGCGGAAACGGCCGCGATCCCAGTGCCCGAGGCGATTGCCCCGGCCCCCGAACTGGCACCTGCACCCGAACTGGTACCTGCCCCGGCCGCGCCGACCCAAGTTTCGCTGCGCTTCGAAACGGATCCAGCCGGCGCCGAGGTGGTCCTGAACGGCGAGGTGCTGGGCGTGACGCCCCTGGCGCGCGTCCTGCCAGCGGGCGAAGGTTTCGGGAACTTCCTGCTGCGAAAGACGGGTTACGTGGATCGCGAGGTGCCCGCCCCGCTGGACCGTGACGCCAGCGTCAGCGTTGTGCTGAAGGCCGTGCCCACCGTGCGTACCCGCTCGGCAGCGAAACCTGCCGGCGCTCCCACGCCCGCGCCCGATGCCACGTCCCAAAAGGTGCCGGCCAAGGCGCCCGAGGACGGCATGGGACGCGTCGGCGACCTGAAGAAGATGGGATTTTAACCCAGGCTGGTTCGCGAACCCGACCGTGAAAATGACGGGCCTTCCAAGGGCTGCGGAGGATTCGAGTGATCGGTGAAACCGGAACGCTGTTCCTGGTGGCGACACCGATCGGCAATCTGGAGGACATCACGGTCCGTGCGCGTCGCATCCTTTCCGAGGCGCCGATTATCGCCTGCGAAGACACGCGTCATACCGGGTTGCTGCTGTCGCGCCTGGGTATTGACCGGGCGGGGCGGCGCATGGTGGCATACCACGACGTCAACGAGCGTCGGCAAGCGCCGGTCCTGCTGGCGTTATTGCGGGAAGGACAGGATTGCGCGCTGGTTTCAGATGCCGGCACACCCGGGATCAGTGACCCCGGCTACCGCGTCGTTTCGGCCGCTCGCGAAGCGGGCATTCCGGTCGTACCGATTCCGGGGCCATGTGCCGCTGTGGCGGCGCTTTCTGCGTCTGGCCTGCCGACCGACCGATTCACATTTCTGGGATTCGTGGCGCCCAAGTCGGCGCGTCGCGAACGGCAATTCGGTGAACTGCACTCGGAACAGGGCACTTGCATCTTCTATGTGCCGGCCCGTAACCTTGTGAAGGTGCTGGGTGAACTGGACAGAGCGCAGCCTGATGCCCGCGTTGTGGTGGCCCGCGAATTAACCAAGTTGTTCGAAGAATTCCTGTCCGGCACCCCAGCCGGTTGCCTGGACGTCCTCCAGGGCCGTTCGGTCAAGGGCGAGGTGACGCTGATGGTCCGGGTCACGACGGTAGCGAGCCAGTCCGACGACGACCAATGAGCCATCCGGCCAGCAGGCCGATGACGACCACCGGAAGTACGACCATACCCAGGACCGTCAGATGACGCACGAACCCGACTTGCGTCCTGTCCGGGCCCAGGAGCGTAAAACGAACGTCCTGCCAGAATGCCGTCGCGATCGACGGGACCGGGGGCGACAGCAGGCGCACCGCCAGGGTGGCAGCATCCACCGAATTTTCCAGCACGTAGATCCGGGCCGCGTAGCCGGCGATCCGTTCGCGGATCTGCGCGAGTTCGCCCTCCAGACCGGCAATCGTGCCGGCGTTCGTGTCCGGGGCGTTCAACAGGCCTTGGATCCGTGCCTCGTTCTGCCGTGCCGCTAACAGGGTTGCCCGGATCCCGACTAAGGCCTCGCTGGGATCGGCGGTTCGACGACGGTCGTCCAAGACCGTCCCCAGCCCGGAAACAGCGTCGATCATGCGTGCAAGGTGCTTCGCCTCGACCCGTAACGTCAGCGTGATGGCGGGCCATGGGGCTTCCTCGGGGCCAAGGTCCGGCGGGCGCATGAACCCCGGCGCGCGCCCAGCCTCGAAAGCACCGTTTCGGTGGAGCAGCGGCAGGATCTGGTCCACGGCTGCGTCGAGGTTTGCCACCTGCAGGGTCAACTGTGCGTGGCGCGTGGCCGGCCGGAGCGGGTCTGGCTGGTCGGGAACTGCTTGTGAACTGGCGATGCACCAGCCCCATGTGTCGTCCGTCACGACTTCTTGTGGCGGTTCCGTCCGACAGCACGATGCGAGGATCGCAAGTGTCGGCACCAGGACAGACGACCAGCGGGTCATGGAGTCCCCCCGTCCCATTAAAGGCCGCCCAAGGCTAGCAAATCGCGGCACTGCTGTCACATGCTGGATTGACCCAGGCTGAGCGGACGGTACTCAAGGACGGGTCTTGGACAAATTGGCTTGTTCCTGTCCCGCTTAGTGGCGACATCCCAGCGGTTCGCGTAGAATCCTCGTGGCGCCGTGGGGTGCCTGAAACGGATGATTGGGACTGTGGAGGACGGCATGTCGCGGGCGATTGGTTTCGGCCTTGGGATTCGGGCCATGGCGTTGGTGGCCCTGCTGACGTTCGGGATCGCTTGCAGCGGCGGCGGCGATTCGGGCGATACTGGTGGTTGCCCCGACGGGATTTGCAGGGACTTGGGGACTACGGACCTTGCCGGTCGGGACATGGCGACCGGCGACATGAATAATCCCAAGGATGTACGGCCGGAAGTCGCCGTCGACGTGCCTCAGGGTGACCTGCCGGATTCGCAGGATATCGTCCCGGACATAGGGCCGACTGGCGAGTTCGGGTCGCCGTGCGAACAGAACCGCGATTGCCTGTCCGGTTTCTGCATGACGACCCTGTCGGGCAAGGTCTGCACCGTGCTGTGCATCGAAAACTGTCCGGACCCGGAATGGACTTGCGAACAGGTTTCGCCCCCGGGTATGGAGCCCACATCTGCGTGTGTACCGCCCCGGACTTCGCTGTGTCGTCCCTGCGCCAAGGACGCCGACTGCCGGTTGGAAGACGAAGAGGACGCGCGGTGCCTGGAGTACGGACCCCAAGGGCGATTTTGTGCGGTGACCTGCTCGACCGTTGATGCCGTTGGCTGCCTCAAGGGCTTTTCGTGCCGCAGCGTCAACCTGGGCGGTGAGCCGCAGGAATTTTGCATGGCAAACGACGACGACTGTCCCTGCCTGCAGGGGTTTGCTGGACTCGGTACCCGTTGCTACAACGCGAGCACATTGGGCGTCTGTGTGGGTGACCGGGTGTGCAGCAGGTCCGGAAACGACTTCATTTGGGAGGACTGCACGGCTCGGATTCCGGCGGAAGAGGTCTGCAACGGCTTCGACGACAACTGCAACGGCCGGATTGACGAGGATTTGGGCGATTTCGTTTGCGGTCTGGGCATCTGTGCTTACGTTGTCCCTAGCTGCGTCAACGGGCAGCCCGGCGTTTGCAACCCGTTCCAGGGCGCGAAGGCCGAGATCTGCAACGGCCTGGACGACGATTGTGACGGCGAAACCGATGAACAGTGGCCGGAAAAGGGCCAGCCCTGTGACGGACCCGACGCCGACCTTTGCAAGAACGGTACGTTTGTCTGCAACGAGCTTGGTGACGGCCTGGCCTGCGCCGATGACTTCCCGAATTACGTCGAGGTCTGTAATGACCTGGATGACGACTGCAACGGCCTGACCGACGATGGTTTGGGCTCCACGACATGCGGCATCGGCGCTTGCAACCACACGGTCCTGAACTGCGTCGGTGGCAAAATCCAGACCTGCGACCCGATGGCCGGGTTCCAAGATGACGACTGGCCGGATCCGGATTACATCGATTCGAACTGCGACGGCCTCGATGGCGACGCGTCCAAGGCGATCTTTGTGGACGTGTCTTCCGGTCGCGACCTGAATCCCGGGACGATGGACCTGCCCAAGCGGACGATCCAGGCCGGCATCAACGCTGCGGCGGACCAGTTAAAACTGTACGTCCTGGTGTCCCTGGGTGTGTACGGCGAAACGGTCAGCCTGCGAAACGGCGTCGGCCTTTACGGCCAATACGACGCTGCGGGCGACTGGGCACGCAAGCCCGAGAATACGACCCAGATCAAGGGGGCGGGCACCAAGGGTGTCATCGCCCAGGACATCACGACACCGACCGGCCTACACGGTTTCCTGGTCACGTCCGAAGCGACGTCCACCCAGGGAGATTCGTCCTACGGGATCTTCTCGGTCAACAGCCCCGGTCTGACGCTGACCAGCATGACGATCCAGGCGGGTAGCGGCGGTTCCGGATCGGCGGGCGCCGCAGGGACGCCGGGCTTGAACGGCGATTCAGGTGGTAATGGGGATCCTGGATGCGACTATGGTTGTGGCTGTACCTTCTGCCTAAATCAGTGTGGTGATTGCAATCAACCGCTGGGTGGTCCGGCCGGGGCGAGCCCTTGTGGCGCCCCAGGTGGCAAGGGCGGCAACGGTGGCAAGTCCAAGAGGGAAGGTTCACCGGGCATCGCCGGATCGGGCACCGGCGGCGGTTACGCGGGTGCGGCCGGCCAGGGCGAAAGCAACGGATTTGCGGGTGGGGCTGGCTTGAACGGCTACAAGGGTTCGGACGGCCCAGCCGGAAAGAACATCGGGACGGTCGTTGCCGGCGGGTACACCCCGGCCTCAGGGGATGACGGTGGTGACGGAACGAACGGCGGTGGTGGCGGCGGCGGCGGTGGCGGTGGCGGTGGCTTGGGTGAGGCGATGCTCACGGATTGCTGCGAACTCTACGGTGGTGGCGGCGGCGGCGGCGGCGGCGGCGGATGCGGCGGCACCGGCGGCGGCGGCGGTGGCGGCGGTGGCGGGTCGTTCGGCATCTACGTCGTTGGCGGCAGGATCACGATAAACAAGACCATCATCAAGACCGGTCAGGGCGGCGCCGGTGGTGTCGGTGGTTATAAGGGCATGGGCGGCCAAGGGGGTCTTGGACGATCCGGTGGTTCGGGCGATCTGGGCTCAGAGGGTAGCGGCGGCGACGGTAAGTCGGGCGGCACTGGTGGTAATGGCGGTCACGGCGGCGGCGGCGGCGGCGGGCCCTCGGTCGGCATCCTTTGTTCTAACGCGCTGGTGACTCAAAGCCAGGTCACCTTCCAGCTCGGCCAGCCCGGCGAAGGCGGCTACTCGACTGGCAAGACGGGTAGCAAGGGCATCTCGGGCGAAACCTACGGCTGCACACTCTAGACCCGCATCCTGTTTTTGCGACCTTCGATGCCCCTGGCATTGTTCCGCTTCCTTGCCGTAACACCACCAAGCCTTCGTCGGCGTGCCTAGCCACGGACGACTATGCCTTGTCGAATTCCTTAGTGGGATTTACGTGTTGTCGGGACACC
>CAZHDQ010000208.1:0-5466 GCA_964531595.1 uncultured Anaeromyxobacteraceae bacterium | reverse complement strand
ACACGATAGGAGGTACTGCACTTCGGACACTGAACCTTCATTCTGTCGCCCTCCTCCGGCCGTGCGCAACGGCAGGCCCATGGTACTCAAACCCGGCGGGTATTATAGACCACTCGAAAAAGAATGGCAGCGGCAACGTAAGCCGAATCGGGCATTGCCGCTGCCAACACAGCCATCGCCCCGCCTAATGCCGGACGCCAGCAGGATGCTGCGGGTCACGGCTGAAAAAATCGCTCAAAAAAGGCATCCCGTCACGCGGCGAAGACCCGGTAGACCCGTGCGCGCCGCTTGTACTGGTTCACCAGCAGCGGCACCTCGGCGTCCACGAAGTCCACGATCCGGCCCGCCGACTTGCCCGCACAAGGCCGCAGCGCCCGCCCCAGCAACTGTGTCGTTTTCGCGACGTTGCCGTTGGGCACCGTCAGGAACACGGTCTCGATAGCCGGCAAGTCGAATCCTTCGCCGACCATCGCCGGCGTGGACACCAGAACCTCGGTTTCGCCCTCGACGAATCGCCCGAGCACGGCGTCCCGAGCATCGCGCGCCATCTTCCCGGCCAGAAGCTCGGCCGAAATTCCGCGCGCTTGCAGCGCTTGGGTCAGCGCCTCGCAGTGCCGGACGCGCTCACTGAGCACCAGCGCCCGGGCGCCACGGTGGGCGATCACCGCATCCAGGATCAGCGCATTACGTCGCGGGTCCTTGACCAGACGGTTTATCAGACCTCCGTAGTTGTTGCGAAACGCACCTCGAAACGCGGTGATCACCTCTACCACTTCGGACGGCGCGATCGAACCCGACGCGACAAGTGTTTTGGGCGCGACCCGATGGACGATCGGGCCGACGACATCAAACAGGACAGGGTGCAACCGGTCCTTGCGTGTCGGGGTCGCCGTCAGACCGACCCGGTAGCGCGCCGCAAATCGCTGAACGACCGACTTGAAGGTCTCGGCGGGGCAGTGGTGCGCTTCGTCCAAAATCACAAGTCCGAAGCGGTCGCGAACCGCCGTCAAGTCGCGCCTGAGAAGCGTTTGGACCATAGCGACAGTGACGGTGTCCCACGACTCGACGCCGCCACCAATTCGGCCGGGCTCAACCCCCAGAAACTGGCGGATGCGGTCGGCGGTCTGTTCCAGCAAAACGGACGTATGTACGAGGATCAGCGTGGGCGTCTGGAGGTGAGCCGCCAGAGCCGCAGCGATAACGGTCTTGCCGCTGCCCGTTGGTGCCTGGATTACGCCTTCCTGCGCGGCAACCATCGCATCGACGGCCGCTTGCTGGTAGTCACGAAGCTGTCCCCTGAGGACCAGTCCTGGCGCGGGCGGCAGGACGGTACGATCCACGACATCGAACGGTAAAAGACCGGCCAGTGCCGCCCTCACATCACCCCCAGCACCGCGGGGCATCGCGACAGTGCCGTCGGCCAGAACCTCGAAAAGTACGATCTGACGAGGGATGTGGCGACACGGCCGCCGGTAGCGCCGTGCGTCCCAGTAGACCGGGTTCTCATAGGTAAACCTGGCCTCCAGACGTGTCAGGGCTTCGCGGTGCATTGGGTTGGCCGCGTCCAGGCCCTCGAATCGGATCCGGTCGGATGTCTCTAGTCTCATGAAATCCCGTATGCCCGAGCGCCGCCCCGGCGGCAAATCGGAAGGGGTTGGGGGTGCTACAGTCCCATCGGCGAAACCGTCGCACTGAGCCGCTCCAGCAGGGAACGGTACTGTTGCAGGGAATTCGGGTCATTGCCGAGGGTCAGCCGGACTTCGAATAGGCCCTCGTCGCCTTCCTGGGCCGGCGGGCGCTGGGTCGTGACAGTGCCGGTCAGGGTCAGTACGGCGTTCTTGCCCCGGCCACCGGTCGGTAGTGTCAGGGTGACGCGCCGGTAGGTGCCAGGCAGTTCCGAATCGGTTGAGATCCGCATCGCGTGCTGCGACAACTTGTTGGTTCGGCCCTCAAAGTCGCGGTCGTCCACCGTCCAGGTCAGCGGGACGGTCGCGTAGACCACCTGGAACTTTGGGTCGACTCCCACATTGCGAGGATCGGTGTCCTCCGGTCCCTGAGGCGCGGCGGCTTGTGGCACCGGCTCTGCTACTTCTGGGGCGGGAGGCGGCTCGCTACCGGCGGAAAACACGAACAGGAACCGCGGGCTCCCGCCTGGCTCGGTAGGGGCCACGGTCTGGACGAATCCGGAAGATATCGCCAGGGTTCGCCGCAGGAACTCGCGAAGCGGCGTGATGTCGTTGCGGCTGAAAACGCGGATCCACTGGGAACCGAATCCGCTGACGCTGCCGTCCGGCGCCTGGATCAGTCGAACCACGCGAACCTCGGCAATCAACGGAAATAGGCTGTCTCTTCCACGCTGCTTGGTGCCTAGTTCCAGGCGGATCCAAAGCGGCGTGCCGGCCGAAACACCTGGGTCTCCCACGAACAAGGCGCCACCGGCGGACATTTCACGGGTCTCGAGGGCCTGATCCGGTGCGCCCGACAACGGAAACGCCCTCATTCTGAAGGGAAATCTGGGGTCTTTTCGCTTGTCCATTCCCACCTCGCCACCGGGATTGTAGCATTCAGCCGAATCCGGTGTACCGCCAGAATCCACCCGCTGCCGCGAACCGCGCGTAGCGAAGCAGAGGCAGCGCGAGGAAGCTAGCCTATCCGTCGACCGTGGTGACTACCTAATAGGTGAATTGGGGGACCGACCCCGGAATGGTTTCGCGCCCGCGGTTGTGATATCTTCCGGCAGCCGGTTCTGGAGGCAATCGAGATGCGGCGGACGGTCCTTTTCCTGGCGATGGCGTTCATGGCAACAGTTGGTTGCAACACGGACAAGATTCTGGCAGGCCGAAAGGTGCTGGACGAGGATCCCGCGAAGGCAATCGCCCTGTTTTCCGAGGCCGCGCTGGAACGTGCTCCGTGTTTCGAGTGCCTAGCCTACTTGGGCTTTGCGCTTGAACGTACCGGAGACCTCGCCGGTGCCGCCGATGCGTACTCACAAGCCGCCGAAATGCCCGACGCGCAGCTTCGTCCCGAGCCGGTCCGTGAGCGGCTTTTAGGCGTGTACGAAAGCCTGTACAACCGGGCGGAAGATCGTGATCAGCCAGCCCTGGCCGAGAAGGCCGCAAAGCTGGAGGCGACTCTCAAGGTCACCCGCCCCTGGGCCAACCTGCAACTGGAAGAAAATTGGCGACAGCAGATGAAGACTGCGGCGGCCGCCGGTGATGGCGAGAGCGTGCGAGCAACAGCCGCGCGAATCCAGGCTTTGTATCTCCCGGTTGAGCGCAAAAAGCAGGCCGCAGCGGACGCCACCGACGCGATGCGTGTCGTCTTCATCGGCCGCGCAGAACAGATTCTCGGGGGCAAGACGGGCATGGCTTTGGCCGAAAAGGGCCTAGTCGATCCGAAGGCCGGCGAGGTCGTGCTGTCAAGCGAGTTCAAGATCCCGGCCGCCTCCACCGACCCGCGATTTGATCCGCAGTCCGAGGGTTTCGAGGCGGCGGCGCGGTCAGATGCCTGCCTGCCGCTGCGCGCTCAGTTGCAAGATGTCGTCGAGGCGCTCGCCGCCCCGCTGGCCCTGAAACACGTTGACGCCCAGGGGCTGGACCGCATGTTCGCATCCCTGTACGGCAGCGCCCAGGCGGGTATCGCGACCTACGGAGGCGATAAGCGCGCCAATCCGGCCGGATTGCCGTACCTGTGCCGCATCCACATGTCGTTTTCCGGCTTCGCCACCGAACTGTTCCGGTTTTCGGAGTAGCCTATGAAGGCCGCTCTCCCGCGCCGGGACATCGCACTCGGCGGACTGCTGGCCGGTGTGTATCTGGCCCTCCTCTGCGCAACGCTGGACATTGGCATCCCGCGCGACGAAGGCTTCTACTTCAATGCCGGCGAGCAGTACGCCCGCTGGTTCGATGTGTTGGTCGACGCCCCGGGCCGTGCGTTCACCCAGACCGAAGTCGACCGCGCATTCGCTTACAACGCCGAGCACCCCGCGCTGCCCAAAATCATGTTCGGCCTGTCGTGGCGCATCTTCGGCCGAATCCACGACCCGCAGGCCGAACCGTGGTCGCGCAGTTGGTACCACGAGGGTAAGCCACCCGACCCGATTCTCGGATGGATGGCCGAGTCGACGGCGATGCGACTGCCGGCCCTTGTGCTCAACAGTTTCTTGGTGTTCCTGCTGTACGTGTTCGCCGCCCGGTACCTGAATCGTCGGGTCGCGCTGGCGGCCACATTGGCATGGATGTTCACGCCGCACGCGTTCTGGCATGCCCATTTGGCGTGCTTCGACATGCCGATGGTGACTATGGGGTTCGCCACGGCCTACTGTTTCTACCGATCGATGACACTGCCGCCACCCGAACCGGGCCGGTCACGCCCCCGCGGCGCATGGGCCTGGGCAATCGCGACCGCAGTGGTCTGGGGCTTGGCGCTGAACACCAAACACAACGCATTCTTCCTGCCGGTCACGTTTGTGATCTGGTGGGTCTGGACGCAGCGTCGCGAGTTCCGACTGTCCTGGAGCAGCGGCGGCCTGCGCATTCCCGCCATCCCGCTGGCCTTCGTGGCCATGCTTATCGTGTCGCCAGTAGTTTATTGGGCACTGTGGCCGAAACTCTGGTTCGACCCGATCGGCCACCTGAAATGGTATTTCAGTTTTCACGCGAAGCACGATTTCTACTGGGCGTACTACTGGGGCACTCTGTTCACGAAGCCCCCGTTCCCGGTGGCGTTCCCCTTCGTGATGTCGGCGATGACTCTGTCCGGGCCAACCGCGATGTTGGTGATCGCCGGCCTGGCCCGAACGACCTGGCGCTCCGTGACCCGGCGCCTGCCGCTGACCGGAACGGGTCTGGCCCCCGTCGAACCGGCCCACGCCCCAGGGTTGACGTCCTTCTTGCTGCTGAACTTCCTGATACCGTTTGCGGTCATCGCGCATCCATCGACGCCGATCTTCGGCGGGACCAAGCACTGGATGCCAGGTGTGCCGTTCCTGCTGATTTTCGCCGGCATCGCGTTCGACCGCATCTTGACTGCCTTGAGGGAAGCCGGCACCCGCCGCCCGGCGCTCGGGCGCCGCGGCGTCCAGACGGCTCTGGCGCTGATCGTGGCTGCGGCCTTCCTGATTCCGGCGGCCCACGATACGCTGCACGGGCACACCAACGGCAGCACGTTCTACAACTCGTTTTTCGGCGGGTTCGGCGCGATGGGCAAGCATCGGATGCAACGCGAGTTCTGGGGCAACACGGCGTTCTCGGCGCTGCCATGGCTGAACGAGACAGCACCCCACCGGGCACGGGTCGATTTCCACGACACTACCTGGGACGCTGTGCGTTACTACTGGCGAGACGGACTGCTGCGACACGACATCCAACCAGTCTGGGACTATAAGCGCGCCGACATCTTCTTGTTCCACTGGCACAAGGAATTCCTGGATCCGGTCGAGCTGGCCTGTCCCGCCTGCGATGGGAG
>CAZHDQ010000207.1:0-5470 GCA_964531595.1 uncultured Anaeromyxobacteraceae bacterium | reverse complement strand
GATGGTGGAGATCCTGCACGTCGCCGCCGGCAGCTCGCCCGCCCTGCTCGAGGCCGCACTGGCGGCCGGCGTCCGCGGCCTGGTGCTCGCGCTGCCCGGCAACGGCACCGTGCCGCAGGCCTGGCGCGGGCCGATCGCGCGCGCCACCGGCGCCGGCATCCCGGGCGAATCGCGCGCGCGCCAGCAAGCGATCGGCAGGCCCTGTCACGGTTGGACAGTACAACGTCCGGTGCCCACCAGCGCGGTTCGCCTGAACCACGGCTGCGGCGCAGGCGGACACGCGGGCCTCGAAGGGCGCGAACCGCTGGTTTGTAATCCCATGGTCGTCCTTGATTATGTCCAGTCCGCCTGCGGCAAGCTCCCCGGCGAACGCGGCCAGTTCGTCCACGGTGCGGCCCAGCGGTTTGATGGCACCCATCACCAGCGGCCGACCGTGTACGTCCAGCAGGTTCCGCA
The DNA here is from genome assembly GCA_964531595.1 of uncultured Anaeromyxobacteraceae bacterium. Lineage (GTDB taxonomy): Bacteria > Myxococcota_A > UBA9042 > DTJE01 > DTJE01 > DUVQ01. The sequence goes on along the minus strand of CAZHDQ010000207.1, from coordinate 5,014 downwards.
GACCGTCAATGCCGAACCGCGGGCCGGTAAAACGCGCCGCCAGTGCGGCAGACGGCCTGACCGCCTGCACCCGGACCCCAGCCTTCAGACTGACGTTGCCGAACACCACGCTGAACAACTGGGTGACTTCGTCCCCGATTACGTCGCCGGCGTATGAGATCGTCACATTGAAGCGATCCGGCCCGGCGGGGACAATTTCCGTGACTCGCCCGACGACGTGTGCCGCCACGAACGGGTCCGCGCAAAGCGGCGGCGTGACCTCAACCGTTTGCTCGATGGCGATATCTTGGGCCCGCGCTTCGATATCACCGTCCGGCGCAACGACCGTGTACGTCACGTCCAGGCCGTCGGCGAATGGCTCCATCATGCAGGCTCCCGTCGAGCGACCGCCCGACGCGCGGCCGCCACGATGCCTTCCGCATCCAGACCATAACGCGCGAACAAATACTCCGGCGAGCCAGGCACCGCGAACGTATCGCGCAACCCGACGCGCTGAAGTGGCAGGGGGAGTTGCTCGCCCAGCAGTTCAGCCACCGCGGCACCCAGCCCACCTGCGACCAGGTGATTTTCGGCAGTGACAACCGCGCGGCAGGTCGCCGCCATGTCCAGGATCGCCGCCGCATCCAGCGGCTTGACCGTCGGGCAATGCAGCACTGCGGCCGAAATGCCGCCTGCCGCAAGGGCCGCGGCAGCCGCGAGCGTCGGCGCCAGCATCAGGCCAGTAGTGACCAGCAGCACATCGCCGCCCGTTCGCAGCACAACAGCCTGCCCGATCCGGAACCGGTAGCGTGCCGGGTTTAAAAGTGCAGTCACCTCGCGTCGCATCATCCGCGCGTACACCGGCCCCGAGTGCTCGGCCATCGCCGGCACCATCTGCGTGATCTCGGTGGCGTCGGCCGGATCCAACACCGTCATACCTGGCAGCGTCCGCATCAGTGACAGATCCTCGATGGCTTGGTGCGTCGGCCCCAGACGCGAAGTCAGGCCGGGGATCACGCCCACCAGTTTCACGTTGGCGCGATGCATGGCGACCTGGACACACACCTGCTCGTAGGCCCGCCGCGTCAAGAACACCCCGAAACTGTGTACGAACGGGATGTCCCCTTCGAAGGCCATGCCCACCGCGATACCGATTTCGTTTTGTTCCGCGGCGCCCACGTTGAAGAAACGATCAGGAAAGCGCGCCTGGAAACCGTCAATTTCGGTGGAAGTCGCCAGGTCGGCCCCAAGCACGACGACTTCAGGCCGGGCCTCGCCCAGCGCGATCAGTGCCTGCTTGTAAGGCCCGAAAACCTGGGACGGGGATTCAAGAAGGAGCCCGCCATGCGACGTGTCCGGCGTCATACCGCGTCCGTCCCCCCTTCCAAATCAGCCATCGCCCGATCGCGCAACCCCGGGTCCAGCCTGGCATAATGGAACGCCGGGTTGCCCTCCATGAAGCTGATCCCTCGCCCACGCACGGTTCGCCCTATCACGATGCCCGGCCGCTCGCGGCCCGGCGCGCACAACGTCGAGAACGCCGCGACCACCGCGGGTACGTCGTTGCCGTCGCACTCGATGGCTTCCCAACCGAACGCGCGGTACTTATCCGCCAGGGGTTCCATGTCCATGACCTGGGCACACGGGCCGTCCACCTGGAAGCCGTTCGCGTCGATGGCGGCGACCATGTTGCCCAGTCGGTCGTGCGCCGCGCTGGCCGCCGCTTCCCAGACCTGACCTTCGTCCTGCTCGCCGTCGGACATCATCACGAAGACTCGATGCGACTTCCCCCGCCGCCGCGCGGCCAGCGCCATGCCGACACCCAGCGACAGCAACTGGCCCAGTGAGCCGCCGCTGGCCTCGACCCCAGGGACAGTGCCGCGATGCGTCGCCAGTTCCAGAGGGGACCCGTCGTCTTTGAATGTCCACAGCAAATCGCGGTCGAAGTAGCCCCGGTCGGCCAACACAACGTACAGGGCCAATGCGTAGTGGCCGGGCGACAACAGCACGCGGTCGCGGTCTGGATGGTCCGGGCACGCCCCGTCGCCGCGGGCGAAGCGGTAAGCGATGGCCGTCAGTAGGTCGATTCCCGACAGCGCCTGCGCCAGGTACGCGCCGCCGGTCCGATGCGCAACCTCGATCATCAGGCGGCGCAATTCGGCGGACTTAGCCGCCAGTGCGTCGGCATCCAGCGGCGCCGGAAAGTAATTAGTGGGGGTGGGCAGCGTCATGCGAACCCCTGCGTAAAAAAAACGGGTGCCGGATGGGGTCAGGCCCGCCCGTAGACCCGGTCGACGATCGCTGGAATTTCCTTAGCGAACGCCGGTGGCTTCGACAACTCGAATTCCCAGGCCACGCGCGCCTGGAGCTTGCGGACCGCCTCGGCCTTCGAAAAATGCAGGCCGTGGAGCAACCGCGCTCGCTGCTCCAGTTCCGCCAGCGCAGACTGGGCAAAGCGGTCGGCGATCTTTTTCGTGAAAACCGGGGAAACGTGTGAATGCATCCAATCGAACGGCATGGCGCCTCCGTGGGGACTACGGGCCGCGGGGATTATCGACCGCCGTGCGCGGCCGTGTCAAACCGGATGGGGCCGAAAAAGGCCAAAGGGCAAGGGCTGTCAGCCGGCGGCGCATCCGAAGCCGCCGACCAAATCCGCCGCCATCGCCAGGGCACCCAAGATACCTGAGTGGCCACCAAGCGACGGAGGCACAATGAAGTCCTTGAGGTCGCCGGATAGCGCGGGGTGTCTGGCGTACCCACCCAGCCGGCCAGTCACCTGAGCCCGGATCCGGTCAAGCAGGCCGGGGGTCCCGGCGACGCCCCCGCCAACGATCACCCGGCGGGGCGACAGGGTCCAGATGAACGACGCAACAGCCGCGCCCAGGTATTCCGCCTCCAGGTCCCAGACCGCGGCAACATCTTGCATCGCGGCCCCGGGGCGACCCCAGCGTGCCTGAATTGCGGCCCCTGACGCCAACCCCTCCAGGCAATCGCTGTGGTAGGGACAAGCGCCCGGGAACGGATCGCGCCCCCAATCGTGCGGTACAGGCAGGTGTCCCATCTCGGGGTGCGCCAACCCATGTAGGGGTCGTCCGTCCAAGAACACGCCCCCGCCGATCCCGGTGCCCACTGTCAGGTACACGAAGGGGTCATAGCCGCGGCCCGCGCCCCAGCGAGCTTCCCCAATCGCCGCACCGTTCACGTCGGTATCGAAAGCGACCGGGATGCCCAGTTCAGCGCCCAACTTAACGGCCACGTCGGTGTCCGACCAGCCCGGCTTCGGCGTGGACAGGATGTACCCGTACGTCGGCGACGAACGGTCCAGATCCACCGGACCGAAGCACGCAACACCCACCGCTGCGACGGGGCCGTGGGCCTCCCGGGCCGACCGCAGGAACGCGACCACATCGGCCAGCGTCCGTTCGGGCGTCGTCGTCGGGATCCGCGTCTGGGCGCGCAGGTCACCGGGGCCGGTCCCGACCGCGCAGACGAATTTGGTTCCGCCGGCTTCGATTCCAGCGAACAGAGGGGGAGTGGTCTTCATGGCATTTTTCTGATGGAAAGTGGGGGGATTAGCGGCAGCCCTGAGTGATTTTGACGGTCCCCTGCCTGCAGGTGAAGAACCCCGTGGTACAGGTCTTCAGGTAGTCGCCAGTCTTGCCGCAGTTCGGCGTACCGCCCACCCAACCTTCGTCGGTTTCGCAGAAGTTCAGCGGGAAGTCGAAGAACCGGCATGACCCGGTCCCGCTGTACTGCACCGAGAGGCTGCCGTCGCAGTTGTAGTCGAACGAACCGCAATTATTCGGTTCCGTGAACCACGCCGTGGCGCTTGGGCGGGCCCGTTCGTCCGTGTCGCAGCAGTCGCCTGGCTGGGTGCCGGTGTAAGGTGCAGTGGCCTGGCACAGGCACTGCGTGTCCCCAGCGATACCGTAGCCATCGCCGTCCAGGTCCTTCAGGAACAATGAACACCCGAACGAGTTGGGTGGGTCCGTGAGGCCGTCGCAGTCGTTGTCGACACCGTCGCAGATCTCGGCGGACGGCTGCCCCACCTGGATGCAGGCTTTCCTACCTTCGGTGCAAGTCGATATGCCCTCGGCACAAACGCCCTGCAAGCCGGTGTTACAATATTCGCCCGCACCCGGATTGCCCTCATCGACCTGGCCGTCGCAGTTGTTGTCCAGTCCATCGCAGATTTCGGCGGTCGGTTGGACCGTCTGGATGCATTCCAACAGTCCCTCAACGCAATTGATGCGGCCGACGCTGCAAACGCCTAACTTGCCCGTACGACAGGATGCACCGCCGCCGGGATTACCGTTGTCGATCTCGCCGTCGCAGTCGTTGTCGAGGCCGTCGCAGACCTCGGGCTGGGGCAGCACGTTCGGTACGCAGGTCAACTCGCCGTCGATGCAGGCCGTCGTCCCCGCCTTGCACGGGCCCAAGAGGTCGGATTCGCAGGACAAGCCACCACCAGGGTTGCCGTTGTCGGTCACGCCGTTGCAGTCGTTGTCGAGACCGTCGCAGACCTCGTCAGTGGGCAGGCCTGGCACGCAGGTGCTGGGCACGCCATCGGTGCAAAACGGCACCTCGCGATAGCACTCACCCCGACCGCAGTTCAGGATCGTTTCGTTGGCAACAAACTCGCAGCCCATCTCGCCGCACGAGTCTATGGTACACGGGTCGTCGTCGTCGCAGACCACGGCCGGGCCGGGGATACAGACGCCGTCCATGCAAAAGTCCGGGCCGGTACACAAGTCCCCGTCCGAGCAGGGGGCGTCGTTGAGCGCCGGTACCTCGACGCACTCGCCTTCCTCGCACACGAACACATGGCATACGGCCAAATCGCCAAAATCATCGCAGTCATCGTCATCGACGCAGAAGGGCGGCTCAACGGTTTCCTCGCCAGTGTCGGACTCAACTGTATCCTCGGCTACATCGGACTCAACTGTATCCTCGGCTACATCGGACTCAACCGTGTCCGCGGGCGGCTGTCCGTCGTCGGTCGGCGGCTGTCCGTCGTCGGTCGGCGGCTGTCCGT
>CAZHDQ010000206.1:0-5498 GCA_964531595.1 uncultured Anaeromyxobacteraceae bacterium | reverse complement strand
ACCGTCAAAAGCACTTTTTCGGGCTGCCGATCGTGAAAAGGCTGGCGATTCATGGCTAGGATAGGCCACAATCAGAGACTTCGTTCTCGCAAAAGGGAGCTGCCCGAATGCGACGCGTGTCCTGGTTCCTGGCCCTGCTGTTCCTGGGATTTCTGACATTCCGATCGATTTCGGGTGGCTGTGCGGGCGCGTTGCCGAAAATCGGGACCCCCGCGCCTGGGTTCCTGGCATCCGGTGCTGCGGGCGATGGCCAATGGTCACCTGCCGCGTTCGTGGGGCGGCCGTACGTGATCCTCTTTTTCGCCACATGGTGTTCCGCGTGCAGCCGTGAACTGCCGGCGGTCGACCGTATCCATAGGGAACGACCCGATATCGGGGTACTGCTGGTGACGGACGAACCACTGGGCATAGCAGCGGCGTACCTGAAGAAACGCGGCTTCGATCTGCCTGTGGCGGTTGGCGCTGGGGACGTCCTGCGGACCTACGGCGTCGCGGTTCTGCCGTCGGCAGTGGCGGTCGATGCCTCCGGGATTGTCATTGGCTCCTCGCAGGGGATCGGTTCGATGGCCCGGGCACTTCGAGATGCGGTTCGCGCGGCAGGGGCGGGAGGAGGCAGGCCACCTGGAAATGGGTGATGGGGTTTTGGGGGAGTCAAGGAGGAAGACTGTTTACCAAATGGCCTGCCATTGCCCCCATCCAAGATGATTGATGCCTGTTCGTATCTGAGTTTTCCAAGGTTGCGCAACAAGAGGCGGGGATGAAAGGGGAATCCGGGGAAGTGGTGCTGGGCGGATACCGGATCGACTACCCGCTTGGCCACGGGGGAGTCGGGCGCATTCACGTCGGTCGCCAGGTTTCGTTGCATCGGGAAGTCGCGATCAAGTCGGTCCGCCCGGACATGGCCGGAGCGGTGGCAATCCGCGAGCGGTTCCGGCGCGAGGCTGTGCTGGCGGCGTCGATCAACCACCCGAACGTGGTGACCTACTATGACTTCGGTGTCGACGATGACGGCGACCTGATCCTGGTGATGGAGCGGCTGAAGGGTTGGACCTTGCTGGAGGAAATGCGCAAGCACCCGCGCGTGCCGGCAGCGATTACGGCGCGTCGGATCCGCGAGGCCGCAGCGGGGTTGGGTGCAGCACACGAGGCCGGGATTATCCACCGGGACGTCAAGCCATCCAACCTGTTCCTGGTGGGTCCGGGGACGCCGGCCGAGCGAGTCAAGCTGATCGATTTCGGGATCCTACGCGTGGCGGTCGATGCGCAACCTGCGCTGGGCGATCTGGAGGACCTGACGCACAGTGACGCGTTCATCGGAACGCCCGATTACGCGGCGCCCGAGATGATCCTGGGTGCGAACGTCGATGGCCGTGCGGACCAGTACGCGCTGGCGCTGGTTGCGCTATTGATGTTGACCGGGCGCAAAGGATTTGTCAGCCGCGAGCCGTGCGCGTTGCTGGCGAGGGTTTCGCGGCGACCTGACGCTATCGAGGATCCGCCTGAAGGCGGGGGCGGGCTTGCTGGGCCGGTTCGTGATGTGCTTTATCGCGCCCTGACACCGGACCCGGAAGGGCGTTATCGGACGGTCGGTGCCTTTGCGGATGCGCTGGTGATGGCAGTTGCGTCAGATGCGGGCGACGCGTCCTGGGCCTGCGGACCGACTGGCCTATTGGAGTGGGTGACGCCGCTCGACGGCATGCCGGTGCGGGCGACGCCGAGACCGAGTTCCCGTCGATTTCCACGATGGGGCTTCGCGGTCATGGGGGTGATGGCAACCGTTGCAGTAGGTGCGTTGGCCTGGACCCACGGGTCCCGGGCTGACGGGCAGGTCGGGAGGCCTGTCGTGGAGGAGCCGGCGCTCGTGCAGGTGGCAGCGGACCTGCCGTCGACTGTTGCGGTGGCTCAGCAACCGGATGCTTTCCCTGAACCCGTCGCTACGGAATCTGCGACCGGGCCTGAGGGGGTGGCGGTGGCAGTGGCGGCAGAATTGTCTGGGGCGCCTGGCGAAACTGTGTCGCCAGTGAAAACTTCGGGGGACCATCGTATCGATGAATCACCGGTCGAAAATGAGCTTGGTCGTTCGCCGAAAAAGGTTCGGACGGCGCAACCTGGGCGCCAGTCCACGCGTTTGTTGCCGGCGGCTGTTTTGGTGGCGGGGCCCAGGCCCGACGAGGCCGGTACGGCTGCTGTTGTCAGTTCAGTGCCCGCGACGGTCGGGGCAGGCGAACTGGCGAAGTTGACGTTCAATGCAGAGCCCTGGGCCGAGGTGCGCCTGGACGGACGCCTTCTGGGGACAACTCCCCTGGTAGGCGTAGCCGCCGTCGCCGGGCGTCACCGGATCGAGTTCCGGCACCCGAAACTCGGGGTACGGAAACTGGAGCCCAACGTACGCTCAGGCGAATCGCGTACTTTCAGAATACGTTTTGAGGAGGCCGGGAGTGGGCTCAGTTCCGGTTCCGAGGCATCCGGCGTGCACTGAAGAGCATTCCGATACCGACCGATAGCAGGATCAGCGCCATGATCTCGAACATCACGGCAGCCGCAAGGTTCTGTGACCCCACTGGCGCGTTTTGATATTGGTGGAAGAACCGGTATCCAATCCCTGCAACTGGCAATGATGTCATCGTGATCACCCAGCCGATGCGGAACATGTCGGTGCGGTTGTGAGGCTGCAACACTTGGCTCAATTGGCCGTCGTGGTCGCTGGATTCCGTTTCGTTCATCGTCGTGTTGCTCCCGTGGTGCGTTGCCTGCGGGTTCCGGGTGCCGGTTCGGAATCCCCGCGAACCAATTCAAGATCCTCGCGGGACTTCCCGCGGTCGCTGCCGGTCCCGGATCTGGTGACGCGATTCGCGGCGTCCTCGGCAGCGACTGCCCTTTCTACCATGAGACGGGTCCGTTCGACCAGTGCTTCCGTGGCGTGGATCCGGGCCTGGACCCGCGCTAGCAGCGGTGGATCCAGTTCGGCACATATCCGGACGGGCGCCGGAAGGCGAATTTGCCGCATCGCGTCTGGCGTGGGCGCCGAACCTGCCACCAGGGCGTCGATCCTGCGGGTCAAGTCGGCGACGGTCGCTAAGGGGGCCGTGTCGGCGCCTCGGGCCTCGGATGCCTGCCAGGCACGCAACACCAGGGCGCGAGCGCCGGCACGTTGGGGCTTGGGGATGGTACCGCATTCGAGCGCGGCGGCCAGTTCCCGTGCAACGGTGCGCAGCAGCGTGATTTCGGGGCGGCGACTCATGGCGGAAATTATAACTCGGGTTCGGTCTAAGCGTGCGTGTAGATGCAGGTTGGGTTAGACTGCGGCCGTTCCAGCGGCGGGGCGCGGCCCCGGGTATTTTTGTGAGGCGGTGCGTTATGACGACGTTGCAAGTTAGGACGGCGGCTCTGGAAGACACGGTGGACATCACCGAACAGGTTGTCGTTGCGGTGAAGGCGACGGGTGTGGTGGAAGGCGCAGTGCTCGTGTACTGCCCCCATACGACGGCCGGTATCTACATCAATGAGGGTGCGGATCCCGACGTCGTCAAGGACGTGTGTACTGCGCTCGGTGAAATAGTTCCGCGCGATCGGCACTACCGGCACGCTGAGGGCAACAGCCCCGCGCACATCCGGTCCATTCTGACCGGAAACGCTGTCACGGTGCCGGTGTCAGGCGGACACGTGATGCTGGGCCGCTGGCAGCACGTGTTCCTGGCCGAATTCGACGGCCCGCGTGCGCGGGACGTGCATGTCCAGGTGTTGAAGGCCTGACCGGGAGGAAATGACGATGGTGGACGCGCCGTCCTGGCATTTGGGGCAGGACATTGAAATCCATTGTCGCTACTGTCGTTTGAATCTGGACGGCGTGGTGGCCGCGCTGGGACCAGACGGCGACCTGCTGAAGGTGCAGTGCCGGACGTGTCGCCATTTCCAGGACTACAAGCCGCCAACAGACCCGACGGCGAAACGGGCGAAACTGGTGGCGAAGGCGATGCGATTGGCGGAACGGCACACGTCGGGGCAGGGCGGGACGAAGCCGGGGGCGAAGAAGGCGTCTGTGAAGGGCGTGGACCTGTCCCCGGAAGCGGTGCTGCAACAGATGTGGGACGAAGCGACGAAGGACGCGCATCCCATGAAGATGAAGGTCTACGATCGCCATCGTACGTACAAGGTCGACGACCTGGTGGCGCACAAGTCACACGGTCTGGGCCAGGTCCGCGAAGTGAGTGACGGCGAAATGGTTGTGCTGTTTCGCCAAGGCTTTGTTCGACTGGAAATCGATCAGCCGCGTGAAGAGGACTGAGCCTGCTTTTTCGATTCACCTCGGCCGGCGTGCTTGTAATCTGGCATCAAGGATTCTCTCGATTCGCCCGCCGCGCCCCCTGGCGTCCGCCGGGCGTCGTGCTCGCTGGGCACGCTTGCCCTTACGCAGTGAGTGTCGTGGAACGCGAGTGTTTTAAGGTGTTGCGTGCGTTTGGGTGCCACGCGACTCTTCGCGCGCCCGGCCGCTGTGCGCGACCCGGCGGCCCGCCTGGTGGGGGCGCGGCTAGTCTGTGCTTGTAATCTGGCATCAAGGATTCTCTCGATTCGCCCGCTGCGGTTGAAACCTGGAGCATTAGAGCATTCTCGATTCGCCCGCCGCGCCCCCTGGCGTCCGCCGGGCGTCGTGCTCGCTGGGCACGCTTGCCCTTACGCAGTGAGTGTCGTGGAACGCGAGTGTTTTAAGGTGTTGCGTGCGTTTGGGTGCCACGCGACTCTTCGCGCGCCCGGCCGCTGTGCGCGACCCGGCGGCCCGCCTGGTGGGGGCGCGGCTAGTCTGTGCCTGAATGCGTCCGGGGTTCCGGAACTGCTTTAGATCAAGCCCTGTCAGGCCGAGAACCTCTCGTTTTCGGCACGTCGCGGCCTGCCGAAACCCGTGCCGACTCCGTGGCCAGAATTCTTTGCATCGCGGATTACTAGACACAACTTAAACTTGCAATATTTAGAGGTTAGGCGCTATGCTTTTCCTAATCTCGAATCTTGGAGCCGTCAGATGGCAGGTGGACAGAGCGCCCCGACTTTGCGAATCGTGTTGATCGTTATTGCCGTCGTCATTACGCTGTTCCTAGGCTGGCGCGCGATCACTTACTTCATCTGCATGAGTGACTGTGGGAACGGTATTCTGGGGAAACTGTGCAGTCACACGTGTAGCTTCTGGGGTCGATGAGCCGAAACATGTACTTGGCTTCTTGTGGCGGCACCGGGTACTTCGTCTAGCGAGTTCTTTTTCACCTGGATTGGTTCCTCACACTTCAGAACGCATCACATCAGACAGTTCTCACTGGGAGTTGATCGGTGATGGCGATGTCATACACTGGCCCGACATCGCCATGGACGTTGGTGATCATGGTCTGCTGCTTGGCCTGCAAGTAACATACGTACCTTCAGCCTTCATCGCATTGTGATTTATGTGCCGACGGGATGCGGATTAAAGTTACTGTAGACACCCACCCTGAATCGTCTTCGTGAGTCGTGGA
>CAZHDQ010000205.1:0-5511 GCA_964531595.1 uncultured Anaeromyxobacteraceae bacterium | reverse complement strand
AAATCGTACCTGATATGGTGCGCCAGATTTGTCGGTTGGAGGACAAATGAACTGGCCGCAACTAGCCTATCAATACGGATTCGGGGGACTTTTCTTTGCAATCACGCTGCTGCTATGTGTGAAACGCGGGGCCGTTGACACAAAGGCACCAAGCGACCGAAAGGCTGTAAAAATGGCCGTCTTCGGTTTCTTTGGATACCTGCTGGTCCACACTGCGTGGATCCTGGCCGTGACACCATAGGTGAAGGATGGACGTTCAATTCGGTCAGCCGATAGACTTTATAATCATCATAGTTTATTTCGCCCTGATACTCGGGTTCGGCTCCCTCTTTGGCGGTAAAAGCAAGACTACCAACGAATTCTTTTTCTCGGGCCAACGGTTCTCCTGGTGGCTTATCGCGGGCTCATGTATCGCCACGGTCGTCGGTAGCTACTCCTTCATCAAATACGCAGCGGCAGGCTTCAGTTATGGCCTCTCGTCGTCAATGACTTACCTGAATGATTGGTTCTTGATTCCGTTGTTCATGTTTGGATGGATGCCGATCATCTATTTTAGTCGTGTCAGGTCAATTCCAGAATATTTCGAAAGACGGTTCAACCGTTCGGTTCGATATGTGTCCATGGTCTTCATCCTGGTCTACCTAGTGGGCTACATCGGCATCAACCTGTTTACGTTGGGTGTCGCACTAAACGCCATCCTGCCTTCAATTTCAATCTTCGAGTGGGCCTGTATCATTGCCGTGGTAACCGCAATCTATACGACCTTGGGTGGTCAAACCGCCGTGATCATGACCGACCTTCTCCAGGGAGTACTCTTTGTGATCGCTGGACTTGCGCTGTTCGGGCTTGGAATCTATTACCTTGGCCAACACAACGGTGAAGGCCTCACCGGCATCGCTGCGTTCTGGAAGGGCCTGCCGCTCGACCACAGGATGCCGTTCTCAGGTCTTGCAAAACCCGCCGATTTTCCAATGGCCGGGATCTTCTGGCAGGACACGTTTGGTTCTTCCATGTTCTTCTATTTCGCTAATCAGGGCCTGATCATGAGATTCCTGGCCGTGAAGAGCGTGAACGAGGGGCGCAAGGCAATCATGGTTGTTGCCCTCTTCCTAATGCCTTTGGCGGTCCTGGCAGTCGGCAACGCCGGTTGGCTTGGCCGCTCGCTCGTTTCCTTTGGCCTGTTACCCACTGATTCGGACCCGAATCAGATCTTCATGGCCGTCACCGAACTTGTTACCCGCCCAGGGGTTTTCGGCCTCATCCTCGCTGCCCTTATCGCGGCCTTGATGAGCACCGTCGACACTCTTATAAACTCCGTGGCAGCGATTGCTGTCAATGACTTGTACAAACCACTGATTGCCGCCAATCGCCCTGACAAACATTATCTCAATGTAGCCAGGATCTCTTCGGTCATGTTCACACTGGCAGGACTCATGCTGGTTCCATTGTTCATGAGCTTTAAGTCCATTTATCTGGCCCACGGGTCGTTCACCGCGGCGATAAGCCCACCGATGATCATGTTGGTTATCTTCGGTATTCTATGGAAACGGTTTTCGTCGGCGGCGGCAGTGGCGACGTTGGTGGGCGGCGGCGCTGCAATCATCCTTTCGCTGGTGTTTCCGGCTGTCATCCAGCCTCTGGCATGGTTGCACGGGATGGAAGAGGGGCAGGGATACAATTATCTCAGATCGCTTTTCGGCATCATTTCCTGTGGTTTCTTCGGTGTCATTGCTACATTCATCTGGCCTTCCAAAAACGCTAACGCCGAAAGAGGCCTGTGGGTCGGGGCGATCCAGGAAGCAAAGCGGATGTTCAAGGGCAGCACTCCCAATGATCGACGCCCGTTCGTAAAGACCCGGTTACTGCTGAGGAGTGGTCCGAACTCGGGCCAGGATCTGGAACACACCCCGACGATCCGCTTCAACCCCGCGGATGCCGAAAAGTTGAATGCTGACGAAGGTGACATGGTTTACCTGGCGGATAAGCGCTGGTGGTTGGGCGGTCTGCGCTCCCTCCACGGTAGACTCAGCGCGACTCTTGAGGTCCCTTTGGGGGAGGTACTGGTTCCCGAAGACCACATACCAATGGCCGGGTTGAAGGTCCGCGAGGTAGTCGTAGCCGAGAGGATACTGTAGCATTGCATGAACCTGAATTCACCGCTCTGGCCGAGATTCGTGCTTGTGCTTTAAAGGGCTTGTAACCGGGGGGATCTCCGGATACTATCGCCCCATCATTGATTGAGGCTTCCCCATGAAAACGATGTTCGCAACGCTGACCTTGATTCTAGCCGCCGCCGGACTGATCATCGGATGCGGCTCACCAGATTACATCTGCGATGGTGACGGAACCTGTGACGACTTTGCGGTATGTGTCGCAGACGACCTCAGCGACTCCTACCTGAAGGCCGACGGAAAGAAGATCTATTGCGACGATCTTTACTGCGCCAAGGAGAGCGTTGAGTTGTCCGATTGGTGCGCCAGCAAATGATCCCGGGTTATTCATGGAGCGTCGTCGCGAGACCGTCGAGACGGCCCGGCTACAAGGCGCGGGGTGCAGGCGCGACTGAGCCTGTCTGGTGACAGGTGATTGGAGCGTCGGGGTCCCCGCAACGCAGCAGCCGGCGCCAGGATCGGCGGTCGCAGCAGACGCGGGCGTGAATAACCCGGGATGATCAGGCCCAGTGCCTTTCAACACATGTCCACTCCACTCCGTATCACTGGGGTTCGACTCAAGTGACTCCAGGACTGCAAGCGTCAGACAATCACGCAGTCACGCTGCGTGCGTAGCAACTGTGCGCTGTGAGCCAGCTAGCTCTTAAGGTTCCAGCGCCTGCCGCACCCGCGACTGAAGCGCCCGGGCCTGGATGCAGGCGATCGATCGCCTGGCGCCCCCGCTGCACGTCGCAACAACCCGTGAGTCGAGTTCCGGCAGCATCTGGCGTAACCTTGCCCGCGCCTCCTTTGCAAACACCGATTCGGCGGGGACCTGCACAAGATACGCCGACGCCGGGTCCAGCCGCCCCAGCGCCGCCGCCTGCAGACCCGCCTCCAGGGCCGCCTGGGCATCCCGCTCCCGCCCGATTTGCCGAAGCAAAATGACGGCTTCCTCGTTCGCAGGCTCCAGCGCGAGCACCCGGCCCAGCAACGCAGCCGCCTCATCCAGGCGTCGATCCGATAGGGCATCCTGCGAGGCGGCAAGATACTCAACAGAGGTCGGGCCCGCAGGCTCGGTCGCTAACGGTGCAGGCGACGAGACCAACTCAGGGGAAGGCTGCGAAACCGGCTCGACCGGGGTTCGGTCCATGAAGATTGCGAGGCTGAACAACCCAGCGGCCACCACAAAAGCCACAATAGCCGGCCCTACCCATCGACGCGGCGGACGTCCCAGATCGAACGACCGCGCCGTGGGCAGATCACCGGCATCGAACGTGCCTGGAAACACCACGCGGAACGACACGTCCCCAAAGCGCAGCAGATCGCCGTCGCCCAGTTGCCAGACGCGAATCTGCCGGTCGTTGACGAACACACCATTGGTCGCGTCAGCATCCTCGACGACCACGGTGCCATCCGGCCTCACCAGGAGTCGGGCATGGGCCCGCGACACAGATTCGTCCGCCACCACCAGGCCGCACTCGGCACCGCGCCCCACCAGTGTCGTCCTGGACGTGATCTCGAAGGTCTGGTCCCGAACCGGGTCAACAATCCCTTCCAGTGTCAGGAAAAGCGACCGGACGCCTTTTGGCGGCCCCCCTGTGCGGACATGCAGGCGGAAGTCCCCGATGCCGACGACGTCACCGGGCTTAAGGGCCGTAGCTGCATCGATGCGAGATTCGTTGACGCGAACGCCGTTGGCACTGGCCAGATCCTCCACGGATAGGCCCCGCTGGTCCAGGGTCAGACGCGCGTGCCGGCGCGAGACGTTTTCCGAAGGTAGGACGATGTTGCAATCGCGGCCGCGCCCGACAACCAGGCTGCCCGTGTGGAAAGAGTACTCGTCGGCGAAGGTACCGTAACGATCCTCGACCACCAGACTGAAGCGGCCGCTCGAAATCATGCAGGCGATTCAGCGTCCCCGATCACTCGGGGTTCGCCGCCGTTGCGGTCTAACAGGACCACCTGGGACACATGCGAACGACCGCCCTCGCCAGGTCTGAGCACGACGATGCAGTCAAGAATCTGGTTGACCATGCGCTCGGTCGTTTCGGGTCGCAATTGCGGCGACTGGAACTGGACCATCAAGACCAGCCGGTTGATGCAGGTCTGCCAGGAGTCAGCAACCATCGACGCTACAAGCCCGCGCTGCCCGACAAGGCCCAGGCCGGCCAAAATGGCGACGTCCGCAACCTCGAGGTCATGTACGACCACCAGGTCCGGGAAGAGCCTATGCACCACCTGTGCGGCGTCAGCCCCCAGCGCGCCCAGCGGCCCCTTGTTCAAGGCCACCACGTTGGCCTGCATGACGGCGACCTCGCGGCGTCCTTCCAGCAGCACGACGCGATCGCTCGCTGGAAGAGCCCGCAACAACGCGTTCAGGAAGGTGCCCTGACCGGACCGGCTACACCCGCAAACCACGATGTTGTCGTGGCGGCGCACCCTTTCCAACAGCACATCGTGAGCATCCTGCCCCATCAGACCGGCGGCCAGGAAATCGTCGAGCGTCAGCGAAGTGGGAGCCGGCCTGTCGAGTACAATCACGCGACCGTCGCTAGCCAACGGCGGATTTATCAAATGCAGGAACGTCCCGTCAGGCAGGCGTCCTTCGACTGTGACAGCATCATCCGATTCGATTCCCGCCAGCGCCAGCAGCTTCAAAACGACCCGTCCCTGTGTCACCTCGTTGGCAAACCCCTTTCCCAGTCGTTCAACGCCGCCGCTGCGCCGAACAAAGATCCGGTCCAAGCCATCGACCATGATGGCGCGGACCGATTCATCCCCAAGCAGTTCTTCGAGAGGCCCCAGCCCGGTGAATTCGAACAGCACTTCCTGCGTCAGCGCGAACGGGTCCACTGCTGCCGGGAACATATTTTCCCGCCGCAACCGATCGATCATTCGCATCAGGCTATCGGACAATCCCTGCCATTCCTCGTCGCCGAATTCGGTGCGCAACGGGTCGACCGACGCGAACACCTCCTGCCCAGCCAGTTCCGAGACAACCCGGAAGGCCGCAATGTTTTCCTCGCTGGCAACCCCGTTTGCAGCGTCCGGCGCAATCGGCGCCATCCGCCGGACCATCCCGGGCGACTGTACGCGCACCCCGGGAGACGTGTTTTCTGTCCCACGATCGCCGTACGACGGCTCAATCGCCACGGAAACGGATTCGGACTGCGGCACTGGCGGGGCGGGCGGGGCGGGCGGGGCGGGCGGTTCGATGTCAAACACCGGTGGCGGCTCGACCTGTGAAGGTTCGTCGTCCGTCATCACCTCGAAATCCAGAACGATGGGCACGTCATCTTCACCCACTTCCGCAGCAGCCACGCCCAGTTCCTCGGCCTGGACCGCAGGCATCGCCAGG
>CAZHDQ010000204.1:0-5516 GCA_964531595.1 uncultured Anaeromyxobacteraceae bacterium | reverse complement strand
CCTGCTTGCCCAATGCGGCGATCCGGCCGGATTCAAGGGCCGCCATCAGGCGCTTAGCCGTGTCGCGCTGGGCATCGTCGGCGTAGAACACAACTGAGCGGTATTGTTCGCCGATGTCCGGCCCCTGCCGATCGACCTGCGTCGGGTCGTGGATCTCGAAGAACAGCCGGCCCAGGGCTTCGTATGACACGCGCGACGGGTCGTAAACAATGCGTACGACCTCAGCGTGGCCGGTCGTGCCGGAACAAACCTGCCGGTAAGTGGGGTGGTCGAGGTGGCCGCCCATGTAGCCCGATTCAGCAGAAATCACGCCGTCCATCTTTTCAAACCAGTATTCAACGCCCCAGAAGCAGCCGCCGGCAAAGAAGGCCTCGGCCTTTGCCGGCAAGGCGACCTCGTCGGGGGCGCAGGTCCCCGCAGACGCGGTCGCGTCGGGCGCCACGGCGGGACCTTTGGCAGATGTCCCCGCCGCGGACGCCTGAAAATCCAGCGACAGCGAATTCACGCAGTGCCGCGCGCCGCTGTCGGTGAAACCTTCGCCCCGAAATACATGGCCGAGATGGCCCCCGCAGCGGGCACACACGACCTCGACGCGTGACCCGTCGGCGTCGGGCACCTCGCGGACCGCCCCTGGCAGGGCCTGGTCGAAACTGGGCCAACCGGTGCCTGAATCGAACTTCGCGTCCGAGGCGAACAACGGGGTCCCGCACCGACGACAGGCGTAGGTACCAGCCGCGTGGTGGTTCCAGTACGACCCGGAAAACGGCGGTTCGGTGCCCTTGTGCTCGATAATGCGGCGTTCCTCTGGGGTCAGCGTGCGCAGGTTCATCGCGTTGTCCCTCGGTTTCGTTGGCGTTGCGTCGTCCCGACGCTGACCGACCGCGACGGCCGCCACCACCGCGATGCCCAGGATGGACAGGACGACCGGCAGGGAGGCTTTCATGGTCGGACTCCGTTTGCGGAAGCAATCCGCCCACTCAATCTGGAGACTCCCGACCTGGATTTCAAGGGTCGATGCCTCTTGGCCTCAAGCCTCGCCAGATTCTGCGTCCGCAATGCGGCGGGCCAGCAAGATTACCTCGTGCCCCAGGTCAAACCGATTGCGCCAGTGCCGCATCACACAGGACAAAAGACGCCAAGGCAGGCAGTGAGTCACCAGCCATGACACGAGGCAGATGTCCCAGGCCCGGACGTCACTGCTGGCGCGAGTCCGTTCCAGCGACGTGCCTCGGATCACCGGCGGGCGTTTGACCGCCGTGTACATGCGCCGCATCGCCCAAAGGAATGGAAACGTGATGTCCCACATCTCGACCAGATCGTAGCCGGCATCCAGCAACATCACGCGAAGCTCGTCCGGGTCGTAGCGCCTGACATGCCCGTAGACCTCGTCGTCCCAGCGCCACTCCCGGGCGTGATTGGTAGGCACCGTCATCAATAGGTGGCCGCCAGCATGTTGCAGACGCGCGACCGTGGCCAGGGCCAACCGGTCCTGGTCAATGTGCTCGATCACATCCAGCATCACCACGGTCGGAAACGGCCCGCCTCGGTAGTGCGCCAGGTCGCCGTGGACGACCTGCACGCCCGGCATCCCGTCCAGTGCCATGCCAGCCGCCGACGTAGCGTCGACGGACAGATCGAGCGCCACCCCGTCCCATCCGCGGTGTGCCAGGTGTGCCGAGACATCGCCCCGTCCGCATCCCGCGTCCAGGAACGGGCCGACCAATCCGTGCCGATCCACCAGCGCATCCAGTTCACGCAGGATGTGTTCCTTGAAGGGCGTAAATGTCGCCATGACCAGACTCCCTTGGGGCCGCAGTCAGCCGGGACGGTGGCTCCCGGCGAACATCAGCAGGCGGCATTCCAGATCGCCGTTGAACACGGTCTGCCAGCGGTCGGGACGCCGGAACGCCCGATCGATGGCGCGCTCCCCCGCCAGCACCGCTACGTCCCATTCACGCTGGCGCGCCAGCACGCGCGCCATCTCCGTGTACAGCATATCGTCTGCCTGAAGGCGCAAGCCAAACGGCGGGTTGGTCGCGATCAGCCCGGGCGGTCCGGACAGCGCCAAATCGACAATCGGCTGGCGACGACAGACGACGTTGACACCGGCTAGCCGGGCGTTGGCCCGAGTCAGTTCCACCGCCTGTGGATCAACGTCCTGCGCAATGATGGGGGCAAGACCAGGGCGCCGTGCAGACCGGGCTCGATCCCGCATGTCGGCCATCGCACGCGCCTGTTCTGGCCCGAACGATGCCCAGCGCTCGAATCCCATTCGCGGGCGAAGCAGGCCGGGGGCGACGTGCTCGGCGCGCATCGCAGCCTCGATCGCCAGCGTCCCGGATCCGCACATCGGGTCCACGAACGGGCGCTCGGGATCGAACTTCCCCAGCCGCAGGATCGCCGCAGCCAGCGTCTCTTTCAGGGGCGCTTCCAGCGCGTTCGCCCGGTAGCCGCGCCGATGCAGCGATTCACCGGCCAAATCCAGGTATACGGTCAGCCGGTCGCGGACCAAATGGACGAACACGTGGACGTCTGGATCCTTGCGGTCGACCGATGGCCGGGCGCCCAACCGCTCGCGCAGCGGGTCGACGATCGCGTCTTTGGTCCGCTGCGCGATGAAATTCGTGTGCGTCAGGGCGCTATCGCGGCAAAATGCGGTCACCGCCAATGTGTGCGCGGGAGTCAGGAAGGGCATCCAGTCCACCGAACGGACCGCTTCATACAAGCCGTCACCGCCTACGGCATCGAACGTGCCCAGCGGGTGCAGGATACGCAACGCCACTGCGCTGTGCAGGCAGGCACGCCAGGCGTCCGCCCACGAACCCTCGAAGTGGACGCCACCACGGTCGGCTCGGACCCTGCGCAGGCGCAGTTCGCGCAATTCGTCGCGCAGCGCGCCCTCGGTACCCTTGGCCGCCGTCGCAAAGAATGTCAGGCGCTCACCCGGCGGCGCGTCGGGACGCTGGGAAGTTACGGGCCGGGCCACGTTGGTGTCCGGATGCCCCAAGATAACCGCCGGAGGCCGGGGCACAGGATGGGTCGGGCCGGTCGTGTCGCCACGTTGCCGTCGTCCAGGCCCATCGCGTCGAACGATCTTCATGGTCGCACCGCCCCGGGTTTAGTGGGCAGCGACGCACCCTCCAGCGCCAGCAGTCGCTCCTTGACTTGTGGCCCGCCCGACGAAAAGCCCCCGATCCCGACACTAGCCACCACCCGGTGGCAGGGAACCACCAGCGGCACGGGGTTCGTTGCCATCGCCCGACCGGCCGCGCGAGCCGCCCCCGGTCGACCCGCCAGGGCCGCCAGTTCGCCGTAGGTGACGACCGAACCGGCAGGGACGGTCCGCGCCGCCGCCCTGGCACACGCAAAAAATGGCGGCCAGCCAGCCATGTCAATGGGAACGTCCCCGAAGTCCTGGGGCGCCCCCTCCAGGTGCCGGGCTACACGGGCCGCCAAGGTTTCGATCCACACGGGGGGTGTTGCGCCGGCAACCGAGGGGAAAGGCACAGCAGGAGGTTCGTCGGGCGCACCGGACTGGTGCGAGCTAGGTAGTTCAAGCCGCGCCAACCCCGCCCGAGTCCAACCCAGCAAAACAACGCCCAGCGCCGTTTCTACCTTTAACCAGTGAATTTCGGCACCTGTCATGCAATCTTCCGTAGCCCGTCCACCGGGTTCAACCGCGTCGCCCGCCACGAAGACAGCAGGCACGACAGCAACACGACCACAGCAGAAAGGCCCGCGATCGTCAGCGCGTCGCCCCAGTGCAGTACGGCCGGCAGTTTGGTGATCAAGTACACCTTCGGATCCAGCCCGAAGTCGAGCGCCCTGATGCCGGACACAACCAACCTGCCCAGGATCAGCCCAAACAACACGCCTACTAGGCCCAGGGCGACACCATGGGCCACGAACACCCCCATAAGGCGGGTACGCGAGGCCCCCAGCGCTACCAGGGTCGAGACCTCCTTGACCCGCTCGCGGGCGACGATCAACTGGGTCCCGACGATGTTGAAAGCCGCCACCAAAACGATTATCAGGAAGAACAGACCCAGCACGACCTTCTGCATCCGCAGCGCGCCGAAAAGGTTGCGGTTCATTTCCTTCCAGTCGATCAGCCTGAACCGCTGCGGCGGACCCGCGCCCAGTTCGCTGTACTCCAGCGTCTGCTGGACACGCAGCACGGCGACCTCCAGATCCTGGGCCGACTGCGCGCCCACCCCTTCGAACGACTCGTCGATCACGGTGTTGATTCGGTCGCGGACCCCCACGGCGTCCTGTACGAAGTTAAGCAGCGTGTATGGGTGCAGCGCCGACAAAAGCGCCGGGCGGATCGCGTCCGTGTCGAACAGGTCGTCCAGACGCAACTCGATCCAGCGCACCTCGGGCCCGCGCCCAAGGAAGGCCTGGGCTGCCGCCAGATCAAGGATCACCAGGCGCGCATCGTACTCGTAGAAGCCCGATTCAAAACAGTCGGCCACGACGAACGTCTGCGCCGACGGTGCCATCCCGAAGGGGCCGGTGCCACCACCCTCGACGCCCCTCAGCGGGGTAGTAAGCGTGACCCGGCCACCTGGAACCACGTTCAGACGGTCCATAAGTTCGCAGCCCAGCAGCACATTCATCGGTCGACGGGGTTCGTAGCGCAGCGGCGCCAGCGTACCGCCACGGGTCAGCGAACGCAGCGATGACACCCGGTCCACGCCGTCCAGGTCCACGCCCTTGACGATCGCGCCCGCGCTGCCCTCGTCGGACGTGATCATCATCTCGTCGTAGGTGGACGGGTTGGCGCCGACGACCCCAGGCACCGCAGCCATCCGCGCGGCAACATCCTTGTAATCGGTGAACGTCGATCCGCGGCTCATGACCACGACGTGGGGGTAAACGCCCAGGATGCGATCGCGAAACGCCTCCTCGAAGCCGCCGGTGACCGCCAGGACCGCAGTCAACGTCGCGACACCGACACCAATCCCCAGCACAGACACAAGGGTCGCCGCCGACACGCGCAGTCGCCCGCGCCCCGCGAATAGGGACAGACCCACGGCCAACGAAAACGGCAGGTGTCGCAAAAGTCCGGCCAGGGATTGCCTCCGGGATTCGCGGATGCGGGGATCGAGCCCCCGCCGGGCGGATTGTACCCCAAAGGGTGGCCCGAGACAGCGGGAACCCGAAGCCACCACCGGGAACGGGCCGATACGCGGCGTCGGAAAGCCGAGATCCTTTTCTAGGATGGTCTAGAATGCTGGTCGGTGCGAAGCGGCCGCACGCCGCGGGGAGGAAGGTACCATGCTCAACATCGCGCTTTTCGGCCCGCCTGGGGCCGGCAAGGGTACACAGTCGTTCCGGCTGATCGAACGCTACGGGCTGCACTACGTCGCGACCGGCGATCTGCTGCGCAACGAAATTCGCGCCGACACCGACCTGGGTCGCGAGGCCCGCGAAATCATCCAACAGGGTAGGCTGGTTTCCGACGAAATCATCGTCCAGGTGCTTGAAAATACGGTACGGGAGCATGCCGACGT
>CAZHDQ010000203.1:0-5517 GCA_964531595.1 uncultured Anaeromyxobacteraceae bacterium | reverse complement strand
TCTTCTGGTTGGTCGTCGGATCGTGGAGTTGCATCGTGACCTCGACCGCCTCGTCGACTTCTGCGGCTTTTCGTCCGAAGAATGCCTCGAATGCGATCGGTTCACCCTCTCGTGCGGGCCGTTGCTCGACGCGGACATTGGGCAGGAGGGAGTTGCCTGTCCATGCCGGGACATGGTCGGGGTGCACGGGCTCGAACTTGGTCACGGGCTTGTGCGCTAGCAGGCAGTCCAGAGGTACGACCGCGATGGTCAGCGGCCCCTCGGCGGGCCACTGCGGCTGCGGCGCCCAGGATTCGCCGACTGGCCCCGGTTCCACGAGTTCGTCCAAGAAGCGACGGCCCTCGTCCAACAGACCCTCGACGGTCGGGGTCGCGCCGTCCCATGCCAACGATACCGCGGTGCGCACGATCCGCCGGGCGATGTCCACCGGGTCGACGCCCGCCTTGCGTCCGTGGCGGACCAAGTCACCAACCGCATCCGTCAACGGGTCGAACCCCCGCGGGACTTGGTCGTTTTCGATCCGCAGTAGCACGCGACTGATCGGTTCCATGACCGGGTCGGCGAACCGCCAGGGGGCCTCGGGTTCGTACAGATTCAGTCGTGAGGTGTCCAGCAGTGGGTCGTCGTAGTGGTCCGTCAGCAGGCCGTCAGCTAAGGCGCGTGCGTGCAGCGGCAACGTCGGGTACAGTCGCAGCCGCCCCGACAGCAACTTGCCGGTGATCGACGAAATGTCCAGCATTTGACACACTGACAGGTTCAGCAGCAGTTCCTCGGGGCGCGTCCACGGCGTGAATGTGATCAGGCTGAGCCCGCCGTGTCGACGGAAGCCGAAGCAGTCGGGGAATTCTTCCTCCAGCAGGAACAGGCAGCGCAGCGCCTCCAGGTTCATGGTCGGGTTGAAGCCTTTGTTCAACCGTGCCAGTTCGTTTGTGCAGAAGTTTTCAATGCCCAGCAGGCACAATTCAATGCGGTGCGGGGTCGAGGTAAGCGTCGCCAGGGCGCGGCGCAGTGCTGGAAACATGCGGACCAGCAAGTCCGACCGGGAATCCAGCAAAAACTCCGTCGGCGGTAGGTCGGAGTTGCGGATCAGTTTGGTGAACGCCTCGACGTGGCGCATCGGCGCCTCGCCCTGCATGCGGACGTTCAGTCGCTCGTTACCAAGTGGGCAGGTGTGCGCAATGGCATCCAATTGCACCCGGATTGCCTCGACGGAGTCGATGCCGCGCCAAGCCTCGGTCTGCGTGGGCGGTCGCATACAGAAGGCGCAGCCGCCGCTGCGGATGCAGCCATCCAGGTCCAGAGCCGCCAGGAAGGGGTTCGAGGAAAATGACCGTTCGTACAGGCAAGACTCGCCGGCGATGACGTACGGCAGCGGATTCAGTGCGCGCGCCGCGTCGTTGCCCGGTTCCCAGGCATGGTCGGGGACCGTCCGGGCGATGAGAGGCATGCTTGACACGTCATCTTCGGCGGTCGGGAACGGGTGTGCGACGTGCCACAGTCCCTCGACTGGTGCCAAGTCGGAACCGGGCGCCGCCGCGTCGGGTCCGGCATGACGGACGCCGCGAATGCCGGTCGGTAGGGTCAGCCTGGCCATCAGGGCGGCCGAAGGGCGCAAGCCGAACAGTAGGTGCGTGGGCTGGAACGCGTCCAGGGCCTCCTGTAGCACCTGGGTATCGTCTGTGTTCAGGTCGACGCCTGCCGCCTCGAATTGCAGCAGGTTGGCGGGTTCCACGCCGAACCGGATCCAGCGTGTTTCGTGTCGGAGCCGGAGATGGCCCTGGATGAACGGGAACAATTCGGCTCGGTGGAATCCCCGTGTCGCGGCGAACTCGATCATGAGCAGTCGGATACGGTCGTCCATCGGTCCTGTCGTCTCCTGGGCAGACCCTGGCGAACGGGGCGATTCAACGAGTTTCGGAGGCGTGGCGTCGGTAGTCAAGCCCGGCGTGCGTCGGTTGCGTGGCGGGGAAGGTGGCGACTTGCTAAACTTCGGTTCCATGAGCGAGTCCACCCAACGCCCAGCGTCCGGCACCCGTATCCCGCCAATTGTCCTCGCGCCGTTGCTGGGCCTGACTACCGCGACCTTCCGACGGGTGTTTTTTCGCCATTTTGGCGGGGTAGACAGGGCGATGGCGCCGTTCATACCGACGATGCACGGCAGGCGTCCGCCCAGACGTTTTTTCAAGGACATCCTGCCAGAGGCCAACCGGGATTCCCTGCCGCTGATTCCCCAGTTGATCGGCCGGGACGGCCACGATTTTCGCGAGACTGCGAACCTGATTTGCGACGAACTGGGATACAACGAGGTTAATTGGAATCTTGGCTGCCCCTCGCGCACGGTCACCGCCAGGGGCCGTGGTGCCGGCATGCTAAAGGCCCCCGAGCAGGTTGAGGCATTCCTGGAGGCGGCGTACACGGGCCTTCGGTGCCGGCTGTCGATCAAGATGCGGCTGGGCATGGATCGGGACGATGACTATTTGGCGGTGATCGATTCGCTGAACCGTTACCCGATCGTCGAGATCACGGTCCACCCGCGAACCGGCCGTCAGCAGTACGAGGGACAAGCCGACGTGGCGCGCTTCGCGGACCTCAAGTCGCGGTTGGCGCACTCGGTGGCGTACAACGGCGACGTCGACACGACGGCCCGTGCCGGCGAGATCTGCGCGCGGTTCCCCGACCTGTCGAGCCTGATGATTGGTCGGGGGCTGATCGCGAATCCCTGGCTTCCCGCCGCGATTCGGGAAGGCCGGCCGGAACGTGAGGCTTGGCGTTTGGACGCCATGACAAGGTTCCACGACGACCTGTACGAAGCATACTGCACAACCATGGAAGGCGGATCAGGACCCGTCCTGGGCAAGATGAAGGAATTGTGGACCTATTGGGCGGCGACCTTTCCAGACGTCCGACGCGTCCTCAAGTCGCGCAGCTTGGCAGAATACGAGGACAATGCTGCGCGTGCGTTGCGCAGCGACGGTGCCTGATCGCGTCACGGGATTGCCATCCACGTTTCGCCCTTCCTGCCGGGCGGCCTGGCGTTGGACACCGACTGGGTGCCCCGGCCATTGGGATCAGGCCCCCCAGACCTTGTCGCGCAGCCCGGATGCGCGGTGGACGGGACGCCTGACGGCCTCGCGCAGCACCTTGGCGTTGCCCGCGACGGTTACGCCGCTCCTGGCCCGCGTGATCCCGGTGTATACCAGTTCGCGGGTCACCAGGTCCGATGGCTTTGCGGGGAGCAGCATCAGCACCTCGTTGAACTGGCTACCCTGGCTCTTGTGGACGGTCATCGCGAAGACGGTCTCGTGGGGCGGCAGCCCGCCCCTGGGGAATGCCCTGACCTGCTCGTCGCCGGGCCACGGGAAGAATGCCATCAGGCTGCCGTCGTGTCGTGGATCGGGCAGGACCAGTCCGATGTCGCCGTTGAACAGTCCAGCGTGGTAGTCGTTGCGTGTCACCATGATCGGGCGACCCGCGTACCAGTCGTCGCGGTTGACGGCCAGAGGTCCTGCCAGCCAATCGCGAACGAGCCGGTTAATCGTCTCGACGCCGCGCGGACCCCGCCGGTGCGTACACAGCACCCGGAAGCCCGCCAGAGCCGTCAGCGCATCGGCCGCAGCTTTGCGACGGCTGTCTTCGCTCAGATCGGACGCCCTCATCGATGCGATGGCTTTCGAAAGCACCGGCAGGTAGTGCCCCAGGACCATCGGCTTGATCCTGTCGATATCATGCGTTGAGGCCAAGTCGATCCACGCCAGTTGTGGGACACCGGAGCGACCGTCTGGACCTGTCTTGGCATCGACCGAGATCAGTTGTACCACTGCGTCCAGTCCCTCGGTAGTCCCCGCCTCCTGGATGGCCCGAGCGGCCCGTCCGATCCCACCGTCAGCCGAGAAGCGAACGGGGGCGGACAGGTGCATCACTGCGTCGCGGATAGGCGCGCCGAATTGAGAGGTCGGCACCCGATACTCGGTCAAGACGTCGGGGGTGCGCTGGGTCACATCGTGCGATTCGACCCCCAGCAGATCCTTGACCAGGGACGCGATCCGTGGCGAAACGCCGGGTAACGGGGACAGGCCCACGCCACACAGGTCGCCCAGCACCGCGCCGCACTCGACTGACGCCAATTGGTTTCTGTCCCCGATCAAAATCACGCGGGCCTCGCGCGGTAACGCCTGCAGCAGGCGAGCCATGGTCCCGATGTCGACCATCGACGCCTCGTCCACGATGACGAGGTCTGCTGGCAGTGGGTTGCGGGCATGGTACCTGGGCTGCGACGGCCGGTCCGGCAGCAAGCCCAGGCCGCGGTGCAGGGTCTTCGCCTCCAGCGGTACCATGTCCAGTATGGCCGGGTCGAACCGGGGACCCAGCCCGTCTGTCGCCAAGCGCTCACGAAATGCTTGCAGGTTCTCGCGGATCGACTCGCTCATACGGGCGGCCGCCTTGCCGGTCGGCGCCATCAGATGGACGTGTGGTACGTGCTCAGGGTCCCGGGCGCGGGCCTGCTGGAGGACCAGCAGTAGGATCACCGTCACGGTCGTGGTCTTGCCGGTCCCCGGGCCGCCCGAAAGGATCGAGAATCGGTTCATCACCGACAGCATGGCCGCCACCTGCTGTCCCTGGATCACGGGCAGGCCCACGCCAGTTGAAGGGCGGAGCAGGTGGGTCAACCCCTCCTTCAGCAGACCCAGGTCCACGTCGGTGGGCGAAAGCGCCAGTCGGGCCAGCACCTGGTCTTGCACGTCGCGCTCGTATCGCCAGTAACGGTCAAGGTAGAGCCGCCCTCCATCGTCGCCCGCCGCCTCCAGTACCAGCGGCGTGTCGCGTTCGTCGCCGGCGATACGACACAGGGGGCTGTCTCGCAGTGCGGCCAGCCAGGCCCCGGTGTCTGGCCAATCCAGATCCTGTAATGGTGTGCCTTCGTCGTCCTCGGTCCTTACCGGCCGGATAGTCCCGGTCGATGCCAAATCCAGGCAGACGTGGCCCATGCGCGGTGCCCGTGCGGCCATCGCCAGCGCCAATCGATCCACCCGGTTGGGCGTCCATTCCCGGCCGCGAAGGGCCTCGGCCTCCACCGCAAGGCCTGCCAACCTACGTGCCAATTCGATTTCCAGAGGATCGAAAACGCCGGCTTGCTCGAACACCGTCAGTTCGTCAGTTCTTCGCATCAGGGGGTGTCCTCCGTTCGGACCGGTTCGCCGAACAGGGCCGACAGCGCGTGGACCCGTTCGAACGGCGGGCGGTTGCGGTACACGCCTGTGTCGCCGATTGGGTCCTTCCCCTGCATGCCCCGGATGAACAGGTAGTAGGCGCCCCCGAAATCTCGCCGGTAGTCGTAGCGGTCGCCCAGCCGCCAGGTCAGATGGCGATGCACAGCGACGGCGTAGATATGGGATTGCAGGATGTAGTCGTGGTCGGCCATCGCCTGAGCCAGGCGATCCGGCGTGTAGTCGCCCAGGCGGCTGTTGTTATTCGCATCCCGGCCGGACCGCAGGCGGTTCGACTTGTAGTCCAGCAGGA
>CAZHDQ010000202.1:0-5544 GCA_964531595.1 uncultured Anaeromyxobacteraceae bacterium | reverse complement strand
TCGGCTACGCATTCGCGCTGCGGCTGTTCGATACCGGCGGCGGCGTGCTTGGGCTGGCTATAGCGTTCGTGTACGCCGCGGGCGGTGCGCTGCGCTTGGCCCGGTTCAACGTCATGGCCGAGCGCCGACGCAAGCCGACTCCGTGGTTTACCGGACTTCCGATCCCAGCCGGTGCCGGCATCGTCGCGACGCTGGTATGGGGACTGGTCGACCTGGGCGTGGCTCCCCAGGCGCGCGTGGCGCCGATGGCTGGCACGATGATTGCGATGGGTCTACTGATGGTCAGTAACGTTCGTTACCGCAGCTTCAAGCACGTCCAGATGAGCCTGACCTGGCGCATCCTGGCGATCCTACTGTTCGGTGCGTTGATCATCGCGATGCTCAAGACACGAGCCTCGTATTCGCTGCTGGCGTTCGGTGTTGCATACGTGTTCCTGGGGCCGGCGGAATGGCTGGTCACCGTGGTACTGCGGCG
Source organism: uncultured Anaeromyxobacteraceae bacterium (assembly GCA_964531595.1). Lineage (GTDB taxonomy): Bacteria > Myxococcota_A > UBA9042 > DTJE01 > DTJE01 > DUVQ01. The sequence continues at coordinate 5,069 of CAZHDQ010000202.1, read as the reverse complement.
CCGGCCGGTCCTGCGTCCCGAGGATGAAGACTGACTCTCCCCTCCACTTCCGGAGCTGCACCCCGCTCATGGCATCCGCTCCGGATCCGCTCCGCCTCGCGACGGTCCCTGATTTCCTCACAATCTTTCAGTCGTCCAGTCGGGCCGCTTGTATCAACCGGTCCAGCGTGGCCGCGTCGGGCTCGAATTCGGCCGCTCGCGCGTTTTCGACCACCTGGGCAGCCGTCTTGGCCCCGCACAGCGCCGTCGTGATCCCAGGTTGCGAAAGCACCCACGCGATGGCCGCCTGAGCCGCGGTCATTTCGTTCGCACGCGCCACCCGTTCGACCTTTCGCGCCGCTGCCACGTGCTTCGCCAAAGCGGGCAGCCGGAAACGCGGATCGCTTGCGCGCACGTCGGTGGGTGCGAAACGTGACCGGTCGTCGAATTTCGCTGTCAGTAGGCCGCGTGCCAGAGGTTCGTAGGCCAGGACACCCAGGTTTCGCGCGATGCACATCGGCAAAACCTCTGCCTCGATATCCCGGGTGAACAGGTTGTACGGTGGTTGCAGGCTGGACAACGGCCCTGCGTCAGCCGCACGGGCCAATTCCGCCGCACCGAAATTCGACACGCCCACGGCCCGGACCTTGCCGGATTGGATCAGATCCGCCAGGTGCCCCATTGTGTCCTCGACGGGCCACGCCGGGTCGAACCAGTGAACCTGCAGCAGGTCGATGTGGTCGGTCCGCAGTCGCCGCAGGCTGTCGTCGCACTGTTGTACTAGCCCGTCGCGGCTCAGATCAACGTGCAGCAAGCCTGGCCTGACCTCGGTCGGACCGCACTTTGTCGCGATGATCGCATCTTTGCGCAGGCCGTTTAGCGCCTGCCCCAGGATGGTCTCGGCGTGTCCGTTCCCGTACAGCGGTGCCGTGTCGAACAGGTTGATTCCCACGTCCACTGCCCGGTGGATCGCCTTTATCGAATCCCGGTCGTCCACCCGACCCCAGTCCGCTCCGCCGATGGCCCATGTGCCGAAGCCCACGGCCGAAACCTGAAAACCCGTGTTTCCCAAGGGTCTGGTTCGCATCCGGTCTGCCTCCTCTGCGGCCTGGAAGGCCGCAACTTGCTTGACACCCGCGTATGGCGAGCCTTAGGATTGTACCTGACCTCGGCGGTGCGGTCCCTGTGAATCGTTGGCGGCCGGCCGCGGAGGTGTCTATCCTTTCCCCGGGGTTGACGATGACGCGACTCATGTTCCTGGCCATTTTGGCAGCACTTTGGGTGACGGCTGCGGTCGTTCCCGGAGCGCGGGCCCAGGGTGTTGTCCCAGATGTGGCAGTCGAAACAGGCGGCGGCAAGGAGCGCGCGCGCGAACTGGCCGGTCAGGGGCAGGCGCTGTACGACGAGGGGCGCTACCTGGAAGCGGCTGCGGTGTTCGAGCGGGCCCAGGCGACGTTTTCCCACTTCGCAAACCTGTACAACATCGCCAAGGCTTACGAAAAGGCTGCCGACTACCAAAAGGCGGCGGTTGCGTATCGGGGTTACCTGGACCTGCACCTGTCGATGACGGGAGAACTTCCCGGGGACGCAGACGACGTCGAACGGACGATTGTCGTGATGAAGGACAAGGCCTACATGGCGCTGCCAGAGGTGCGGATCGACTCGGACCCGCCGGGCGCAGACGTGGCGATCGATGAGGCGTCGCGCATTCTGGGCCAGACGCCGATGACCATGCACCTGCCCGAGGGGCCTTACACCGTGTACGTGCGGAAACAGGGCTTTCAACCGTTTTCGAAGGGCTTTGAAATCCGATCGCGCGAGCCTTTGCGAATGACGTTCGCTTTGGAAAAAATCCGCAACGACGGCACGATCCAAGTTTCGGCCAACATTCGCAAGGCCCGCATCTACGTCGACGGCAAGGTAGTTGCTGTGACGCCCTACGACGAACCACTGGTTGTCGAGGCCGGGTCGCACCAGATCATGGTCGAAAAGGAGGACTACTCGCAGTTCCAGCGGTTTGTCGAGGTCGGGACGGACCAAATAGTCGACGTTCACGCGGACCTTTATCTGACGCGCAAGGGGTTTTCGTGGCGTGGCGGCGTAGGAATCACCTCGATTCTGTTGGGCGGGGGCGCACTGGGCACCGGATTCTGGATGAGGTCGCTGGCAGGCAAGGAATTCAACGATTCCAGCAAATATCAGACGTACAAGACCTGGGCTTACGTTGGCTACGGGGTCGGCGCTGGCCTGGCGGCTCTGGGTACCGGGCTGTTGATCTGGGAATTCACCCGGTCGGCGGTGCGGTCTGAGGACCGGATCTCGTCTGGCGACCGCAGTGTTCTGCCGACGTTGGTTGGTGGCACGGACGGGCAAATGGTCTGGGTCGGGGCTGCGGGAACCTTCTAGGACAGGAGTCTTCGATGAATCGCGCCGTGCGATTGCTGTGTGTGCTCGTCACCGGAACCGCCTTAGCCTGCGTGTCCGGCACCGAACCGCCGGAGCCGACCTCCTTGGTGCCCCTGACAGGTGGCCCGTTCCTGTTCGGGTCGACGACCCCCTGTTTCAACGCCGACGAATCGGTCGTGACGTGCGATACCAACGCATACGGGATGCCCCAGGTGTTCCCTACGGTGATGGTGGATCTGCCGGACTTCGCAATCGAGGCGCACGAGGTCACGAACTTCCAGTACCGGCACTGCGTCGAGGTCGGGCCGTGCAAGGAACCGATGGCGACGAACACCATCGGGATCGACGACTACTACAGCAACTCGGCCTACGATGACTATCCGGTCGTGAACATTACCCACGAAATGGCGGCGATGTATTGCGAGTTCCACGGCCGGCGCCTGCCTAACGAGGTCGAGTGGGAGCGAGCGGCGTCTGGTCTTAAGATCCGCGAGGCCGACAAGCGCCGGTGGGCGGTGCCGTCGATCGATATGGACGTGGCACTGTGCGGGGCCGAGCTGTTCGATATCAACTTGAAGGTTTGCAACGGCCGCACATCGCCCGTCCAGGTAGCGGTCAGTACTCAAGACGTGGTGACGGAAGGCGGCCTCGAAATCCACGACCTGACAGGCAACGTGTCCGAATGGGTCGACGGCTTCTACCGGCTGGACCTTACCTGCAAGGACTCGTTGCCGCTGAGTTGCGATTGTTTTGCCTGCGCCGGCGACAGCCAGTGCAAACAGAACTGCTACACGCAGTGTTCGGAGTGCGAGACGAATCAGGATTGCTTCGGCCAGTGTTCTGCACAGTTCCCGCCTAAGGGTTTGCCGCGCTGCATCGCCTTCCCGGGCACCCTCCCCGCCGCTCAGCTTGTACTGGATAAGGGCACCGAACGGATGGTGCGCGGTGGCAACTTCCAGGTCGACAAGCGCAACACCTGCAGGGCCCGAACTACCGACCGCTTCTACCACCAGGCACAAACGGTCGCTTTGCCGGCCTACGGCTTCCGCTGCGCTGTGGACGTGAAGTGAACGCGTTCAAATTTCTAGGAATCCGACTGGTCCCGGTCGTCGCGGTGCTGTGCGTTGTGCGTGTGGGCCTCGCCGCGCCGCCGCCGGTCCTGCTGGCCCCGCTGGCTGAACTGGAGTCACAGGGGGCCCGAGTTTCGGCCGCTTTCGCGAAGGACGGTGGCCAGGTGGCCCACCTTCACGGCGAGCGGTTGCTGAACCCCGCGTCGGTCGCCAAGGTATTTACTGCGGCCGTTGCACTGGCACTACTGGGACCGGACTTCACGCTGGATACCAGTGTGCGGGTCGTCGGAAAGGCCCCGGCGGCGACAGAAATAGCGATATCGACCCGTGGCGATCCGTTGCTCACGGCCAGGGACCTGGATGCCTTGGCCCGTTGTGTCGCCGATGCGGGATTTCGTTCGACGAAGAAACTGACGGTGGTCCTGGATCCCTTTGACACATCGAACGTGCCACCCGCTTTCGACCGCAAGTCTACGGACGCGGCCTACCGGGCCGGGGTGGCGGGCTTCCAAGTCGATCGCAACGCCATTGTTGTCAGCGTTGCGCCCGGGCCAGTCGGCGGTGCGCCGCGGGTCACCGTGACACCGGATTCAGACGCCGTCAGCGTGGTGAATACGGCGGTGACGGCGCCTAAGGGCAAAGGGCGAGGCCCAGAACCTTCGGTGAGCGTGAATCCGCAGCCAGATGGGCGCCTGGAGGTCCGCGTCGAGGGGCGTTCGCCTGGGAACCGGTCGCTGTCCGTGACAAAGCGCGTAGCCGATCCAGCAGTCCATGCGGGTGGCGTCTTCCGTGCGTCATTGCGCCGTGCCGGACTGAAGGTCAAGGAAAGTGCCAGGATCGGCCCGATGCCTAGGGGCGGCCAGGTTGTATGCAACCGGACCTCCGCGCCACTGCGCGACATGCTGCTTCCGGTTCTGCACAACAGTATCAATCCCGTTGCCGAAACTGTCTTACGGTTGGTGGGCGCCCACAAATCCGAGCGTGCCGTAGGGTTCGCAGAGGGGGCGCGCGCGCTGGGCGATTGGCTGGAAAATAGCGTCGGCTTGCCCGGGACGTCGTTTCGTTTCAGGAACGGCTCGGGGCTGTACGATGCTAACCGTGTGTCCGCGGAGGCCATCGTGCGTCTGTTGACGTTCGCCAGGGGGGCGCCTGGTGTCGACCTGTTATGCGGACTGCTCCCGTCTGCTGGCGTTGAGGGGACCGTCAAGCGTCGTTTCAAGGGGACGTCGCTCGCGGGCAACCTGCGCGCCAAGACAGGTACGCTGGATGACGCCGTAGCGCTGGCAGGCTCGGCTACGCTACCTGACGGGGCGCGTTTCGAGTTCGCGGTGATCGTCAACGCGGGTGAATGCGACACTGGGAAGTTATGCGGCCGGCTGAACCTGGCCGCGGTGCGGCGTGCGGTCGATCGGTCGGTGCTGGCGGTATGGCACAGCCTTGGCGGGCCCGCCGAATCGCCGCCCGGGTTGTCGGGCAAGCCGCCGCGTCCCCGCACAAAAGCCCGTCGAAGACGCTGAAACACCCACTTTAGCTGCCGACAACGCATCCCACAAAAATCGACATCGTGACCTGGTTTCGCGATGCCCGTGAACAAAGCAACACGTTTGGATCCTT
>CAZHDQ010000201.1:0-5547 GCA_964531595.1 uncultured Anaeromyxobacteraceae bacterium | reverse complement strand
CTACAAGAAGGGTTGGTGCTACTACAACATGGGCCAGCATGAGCAGGCGATGAACCAGTTCCTGAAGGTTATCGACTACGCCCGCGAGGATGAGGCCGGCAAGATCGGCTACGGCAACCAATTGCTGCGCGAGGCCCAGCGCGATCTGGTCATGGTCTATTCGCAGGTGGGTAGTCCCGAGAACGCTATTAAGGTGTTCCGGGCGATCTCGCCGACCGGCTACCTGGACTTGGCTATCAAGCTGGCGGAGGGCTATTCCAGCCAGGGTGAATTCAAGAAGTCAACGGTGTTGTTCAAGAAAATTATCGCCGAGATCAAGGACGGCGATGAAGCCTACAAGATGATCGAGTACCAGCGATGGATTCTGAATAACGCCTATCGTTTCGGCGTGAAGGCCCCGGTCGTCGAGGAGACGCGGCGCCTGATCGGCCTGCTGGACTTGTTCCGCGGGAAGGCACCGGACGACTATTACAAGGCCGAACTGTCCAAGGCCGAGGGCTTGGTGCGTGTCATCGTGACGACCTATCACAAGGAGGTCGGTGTCACGAAGGAACAGGCAACCATGGAGTTCACCCATCATCTGTACAACGAATACCTGCGGCTGTTCCCGGACGCCAAGGAATTCGCTGTGATGACGCTGAACTACGCCATCTTGCTGGAGCAGTTGGAAAAGTACGGCGAGGCGGCCGAACGCTACACCGTTGTGGCTGACATGCAGCCCGACCCAGAGGTCGCCCTTCAGGCGGCTCACGGCGCGGTGCGTTGTTACTACCAGTTGTTGGACGTCGCTAAGCAACGGACCAAGTCCGAGGACACGATCGACACGGAACCGCACGAATTGCCGGAGTTCGAGCAACGACTGGTCGCCGCGTCCGATCGCTACTTGAAGATGGCGCCTCCCGACGCGCCCGACGTGGTCCAGGCTAGGTTTGCCGCGTCGATGGTGTATTACCAGTACAACCACTTCGAAGAGGCCGCCGAGGGCTTCCGCCAGATTATCCAAAACCATCCCGATCATGTTAACGCGCCCGACGCGGCCCGGCTGCTGCTGTCTTCATTGGCTTTGGCGCGCAACATCAAGGAGCTGAACGAGGCCGCGGGGCTGATCGGTGCGAACCCGAAACTGATGCAAGGGGACGTGCCCGAGATCGTCTTGCGAATCAACGAGCAAAAGGACTTCAACAAGTGCTTCGAGTTCGAGCAGCAGGGGCGCTACGTGCAGGCCGCCGAGTGCTTCCTGGCCTACGTCAGCCGCTTCCCTGGCACGCCGTTGAAGGATCGGTCGTTGATAAACGCCGGAAACAACTTCTTCAAGGCGCGCCTGGTTGAGCGCTCGCTGAAGGCGAACAGCCAGTTGGTCAACGAGATGCCGGGGTCGCCGCTGGCGGCTCGCGCGCTTTACAACATCGCAGATACCTATCGTCGGTTGGCGGTCTATTCTGAGGCGGCGCGCATTTACGAGACGTTCGTCAGCCTTCAGCCTAAGCACGAATTGACCGAAGAGGCGCTGCGGTACGCGACGATCTTCCGGACTGGCCTGGGCGAATATGACGCGGCTATCAAGGACCTGCGCAAGTATTTGCAACTGTTCCCGAAGTCTGACTATTCAGCGAACGTTGCCTTCGATATCGCGAACGCGTACGAAAAGAAGGATCAGAAGGATAAGGCCCTGAAAGAGTATCTGGGCTGGCTTAGCAAGTACGGCAAGTCGGGAGGGTTGGACTTGTACCTGAAGGCCCACCTGCGTATTGCTCGCACGTACGAAGGGTTGCGGGGTGGAGCGGCCAAATCCCTGGACTGGTTCCGCAAAACGGTCGGCGCATACGAGGAACTGACCGATGACGAGAAGGCGAAGGTCTCGGCGGTCGGGTTGGCGGCTGCGGCCGAGGCACGTTTCATGGAAGGCGAGGCGGCGCTGGCCGAGGTCCGGGCCGTCGAGTTGAAACTGCCCGAGAAGGTGTTGGTCGAGGGGATCACAAAGAAAGTCGAGCTGATCGCAAAGGCGATGGACCTGCTTACCAGCGTGGAAGGGTTCGGTCAGCCGAACTGGACGATCGCCGCGACCTCGCGCAAGGGCACGGCGATGCAGGCGCTGGCCACGGCCATCGAGGAATCGCCGGTGCCGCGTGGCCTGAACTCGGAACAAAAGATGTTCTACCGCCAGGGCATGGCGGACCGGGCGGCGCCGTTGATTGAGCGGGCCAAGGAGGCCTACCGGCGTTGCGTCGAGGTTGCGCGCGAACTCAAGTGGTACAACGAGTACTCGGCCACGGCCGAGGAGGCGTTGATGCGTCTGGACCCGGACTATCGCGTGTTGCCGGATATCCGGCCGGCACCAGGCGTATACACCCTGAACCAGGGCCGGGCGACGTTGCTCGCTGAACTGGACGGCGGGGAGGCCCCGACGTGGGCTGACGCAGGGCTGGAAGGGCGGATCCGCACGGCCGCCCAGGCTTCCGACGCCACGCCTGCGGCCCTTTACAATATGGGTTCATGGCTGATGGCACGGGGTGACTTGGCCGGGGCGCGCACCTGGTACAACAAGTCGCTGGAACGCAAGTCGGACTTTGCGGCGGCGATTTCTCGGCTGGGCTTGGTGATGCTGGCCGAGGGACGCACCGCCGACGCCATCGCCCAACTCGATCGGGCGCTGGACATCGACCCGGCCGACGCCGGCGCCAATTCGTACTACGGCGCAAAAGCGCTGCGCGAGGGCAATTACGTCGAGGCGGTGAATCTGGCCCGCAAGGCGCTTGTTTCGGACCCTGACTCGATGGACGCTTACCAGATCCTGGCGGCGGCGTACCTTGAGATGGGCCTACTGGATGTGGGTATTCTGGTCGCGCGCAACGCCATCGGGATTTTTCCGACCAGCGGACCGATCCAAAACCTGCTGGGGCTGATCTTCCTGAAAATGGGCGAGGTACGCCAGGCGGTGCAGATGTTCCAAAAGGCCGCCAATGACGACCCCGACCTGTACGATGCGCACTTCAACCTGGGCGCGGTAACCCTGAGCTACATGGACTTCGCGACGGCGTCAGACCAGTTCCAGAAGGCGGTGGCGTTGCGGTCCGGTGATCGGGACGCCCGATTGGGCCTTGCAGTTGCTCGGCGCGGCGCTGGTGACACTGACGGCGCGATGAAGACCTTGAAGGAACTCGCCGCGGATCCGAATGCGGCGGCCCCCCATTTCAACCTGTGCCTGCTGTACCAGGAGAACCTGGGTGATAACGAAAAGGCGCTGGCGGAGTGCCAGACATTCGAGCGGATCGCGGGCCCCCAGGATCCGAAGTACAAGACGGTCCAGATGCGGATCGAAGGTATCCGCGCTACGATCGATGCGCTGAAGGATGTCCGTGAGACTCCGGCGACCCCTCAGAAAGATACGACTGAGGAGACCCCCAAGTAGGGGATGCCCCGCGCATGCGGCCACTGCGGTGCCTGGATCTGTTGTGTTTTAAAGTTGCCGGGATTAGGATTCTGGATACGAGGTGGGCGATGAATCGGTTCCTACGATTCCTGCTGTTTACGAGCGTCGCGATTTTGCTGGCCGCGCCAGCCTGGGCCCAGTCTGGAAAGGGCGAGTCCAAGGAGGCGCCGGCCAAGCAGATGGACTTCGAAGGTGACATTCTGGAAGGCGAAATCATGCGCCCGAATCAGGGTGTTGCCGAGGCGCTGTTGCTGGAACAGCAAAGCAGTCTGATTAAGGTCCGTAAGGATTTTGTTGACGAAATCCTCAAGTCAGCGGAAGACCTCTAGAAGGTCGCACTAGGGGGCGAGATGCAGAGCCAAACGCCGACAATTCGTATAGCGATCTACGATGGTGATGCCGTCGCTCGGGAAGAGGTCTTCAATCAGAAGCTCATCCGGATCGGCAGCCGTGGGCAGAACCACCTGCAACTGAAAGACGAAAACGTGTCGCGTGATCACGCCCACGTCGAGGTCACAGATTCCGGGCAGGTCCGTCTGATCGACATGGAAAGTACCAATGGGACGTTTGTCAACGGCAAACGGGTGGTCCAGACAACCTTAAGGCCGGGCGACGAGATCGTCTTGGGCGACACAAAGTTGGTCATCGAATTCGAGATGTCCGCTACGGCAATGGGGGCCGAAACGTTCCTGTCTGGCTACGTAGACAAGGCAATGGACTCGGGCAAGGTCGCGTTCGAAGGCAAGCTGCTTTGGGGCGACCGGGTCCTGGGGTGGCGGGTGTTCGACCCCGGGGCTACCGTCACGATGGGCGAGGCCGCTGGCAGTGATTTCTTCTTGCCCGAGAGTGTCCTGGGCACGGCGCAGTTCCCTCTGGCGGTGCCGGACGGGAAGGACTATCTGCTGGACGTCGCAACTGTGAAGGTGGACGGCGAATTCCTGGTCGACGACAAGATTGTGCGCCTGCCCGAGATGGAGCGACGCGGCAAGGTCGAGCAGGGGAAATATGTCCGGCTCGACGGCCAGACGCAGGCACGCCTGCGGGTCGGCGACTTCACGATACTCGCCGGGCGGTCCCAAGTCCCCCGAAAGATCAAGGGATCCTGGTGGAAGCGCTACAACATGCGGGATCAGGTATATCTGTTGATCTCGCTGATCCTGCACCTGCTGCTCCTGCTGCTGATTACCATGGTGCCCGAGGACCAGTTCAAGGCCGTCCGCGACCCCTACGAGCGCGACACGCAGGCCATGAAGAAGATCCAGGTGGCCGTGCTGGAGCGGAAGATTGATGAAGAAAAGAAGGTAATCGAGGAAGAGGAAGTCCGTAAGCGCCTTGATGATGCTACACAGCGTGATCAGGGGTCCGCGCTGTCGATCGCGCCGCGGAACGACAAGGAAATCACGTCGAAGATCGTGACGCCAGATACCCAAGAACGCAACCGACAGGTGGCCGACACAGCTCTGACGCGTGTCATGGGTAACCAGGCTGCGCTGCTGGACCGCGTGCTGGAAGCGGCCGGTCCGGGCCTTGGCGGCGGTACGATGGGCATCCGGACGATTGGTGACCGCGGGATCGACGCAGAACTTGCGATGGGATTGGACGCGTTCGGAGGCACGCTGGGCGCGGGTGGTGGCGGATTCGCTGGCACAGGCGCCTGGGGTGGCGGGTCGGACTTTGGGCCGGCGGACCTGCGGGGCATTGCGGGTCTCAGCAAGGATGAAGCCGAAGGTGCCGCGTCAAAGGTGCGATTCAAGGGCGCCGGCGAACCGCGGGTCGTGACCGGGCCGGTGTCGATCGAGGGCGAACTGGACCGCGAGACCGTGCGTCGGTATATCCAGTCAAAATTGGACCAGATCCGGTTCTGCTACCAGAAGGAAGTCCAGGTCCATCCGAACTTGGCGGGACAGATCAAGGCCGAGTGGATCATCCTGCCGACGGGCAATGTAGCGAAGGTGCGGATCGGGCAGTCTTCGCTGAACAACAACGCAGTCGAGAGCTGCGTCGTCAGCCGCATACAGACGTGGCGGTTCCCGTCTCCGAAGGGGGGCGGCACCGTTAAGGTCTCCTACCCGTTCATCTTCAAGGTCACGAAGTAGGCCGTCCAGGCCCGTGGAGGT
>CAZHDQ010000200.1:1270-5564 GCA_964531595.1 uncultured Anaeromyxobacteraceae bacterium | reverse complement strand
AACCCAAACGGGTTCCCCACCATCAAGCCCAACGTGGTTGCGCCCGGCGTGGACATCCGCTCGGCGTTGAACGGAAGCGACAGCGCCTACGAAAGTTGGGGTGGCACGTCGATGTCCACCCCGCACGTCGCCGGTCTGATCGCCCTTATCTGGCAGGCAGCACCATGCCTGATCGGCGACTACAGCCAGACAGAGGACGTCCTACAGGCATCCGCGGTTCCAATCCCCTACGCATCGAATTGCGGGGGCGAGGGGCCGGGCAACCAGCCCAACAACGCGACCGGATGGGGCGAGATCGACGCCTTGGCAGCCGTAAACCTGGCTGCGTCTCTGTGCGGGCCCAGTGGCACGCTGGAAGGCCACGTGACCGATGCCCAGGAGCAACCGGTCAAAGGTGTGGTCGTCGATGCCGGCGGCCGAACCGACGTGACTGACGCGAGCGGCTTCTATCAGATCACCGATGTGCTGGTCGGCCCGACCGACGCTTCCTTCCACCACTATCGCTACCTGCCGGTGACGGTGCCCATCTCCATCGCCGAGGACCAGACGACGACGCAGGATGTGCAGCTTGTGGATCGCCCGTACACGCAGGTCAGCGGGTCGGTTCGAGACGGCTCCGGACACGGATGGCCGCTTTACGCCAAGCTGGAATTTTCTGTGCCGACCGGCGAAACGGACACGGTCTTCACGGACCCCATGACTGGTAACTACGCAGCGGACATTCTGGCCGGTGTGAACTACCAAGTCCGGATCTCTGCCCACCTGGGCGGTTATGATGTCAAGACGGTGCAACTGACCCTGGTGGATCCGAACCGAATCCAGGCCACCCAGGACTTCACTCTCGAAAGCGTCAATTGTGGGGCATGGGGCTATGCCCCGAACGTGCTAACCGCGTACACCCAGGACTTCGAGGCGAACGATGGGGGTTTCACGACGGCAGGCACCACTAGTTTTGCCTGGGGACAGCCCGCCAGCGGCCCTGGGGCGGCGCATTCGGGCGCCGGAGCCTGGGGAACAAATCTGACCGGTAATTACAACAGCTCCGAGAACGGATATGTCCAATCACCCCTGATCGATCTGTCGGCGTTCGCCGGCCGGGACCTGACCGTGGCTTGGTGGCAGTATGTCAATACCGAGAACGACTGGGACTTTGCATACGTGGACGTCAGCAAGGACGGCGGCAGCAACTGGGCAAACATCATGGGCCCAATGGCCGGGCCCTTCAACACGGTTTGGACCCAGCAGGTCTTGGAACTGGATAGCAGCTTCGCGGTCGGCAACTTCCGCATCCGTTTCCGAATGACCAGCGACTACTCGGTGACGATGCCGGGGTTCTATATCGACGACCTTTCGATCACAGCCGTTGAGTCCACATGCATCAAGAACCCGGGCGGCCTGATCTTCGGACAGGTACGTGACCTGAACAACGGCGAAGGGCTGGTCGGAGCAGTCGTTTCAGGGGGGCTGCAAGGGGACGCGACGACCTTCTTTAGTCCTGCGGACCCGGCGCTTCCTATCGGGGCTTACTTCGCCTTTGCCGGGGCGGGGGTGACGGAATTGACCGCAACGCACGGGGGCTTCAGCCCACAGTCGGCGCAGGTGACCGCCGCCATCGACGACGTGGTGCGCCAGGACTTCGACCTGGGTACGGGACGCCTGGTCGTCGACCCAGGCGACCTGTATCAGCGCCTGCACGCGGGATTCATGGAGGACATCGTCACGGTGCGGTTGTTCAACGACGGCACGGGCCCTGCGACCTTCAACATCCTGGAAACCATTGGCCACACAATTGTGCCGACCTCCCGGTCGCCGTTTGACATCCGCAGCCTGCCGACGCCGAAGGTGTTTGGCAAGGACGCGCTGGCCCTAACGGCTGCGCAAGTGCCGGTCGGCGAATTCATCCCGCAGCAAGGGGTGGTGGCCAATGCCTTGATTCTGAACGAGTTCCCGACCGGCCACCAGCAGTCATGGAGCGGCAGTTTCGACGGTGGCAACCAAGCTATGTGGGTCGGCGAGATGTTCGGTGACGGCAATCAGCCGTCGTCGTTCCTTGAGGTCTTCCTTCCGGACGGCACCTCGACCGGAACGACATCGAGCTACTTCGATCCGAACCAAGCCTTCGTAGCGGACGGTGCCTACGATCCGATCCAACGAACCTTCTGGTTCGTAGTTGTGGGCGGCAACAATTGTATCCATGAAGTAGACGCGATGACCCGGACCATTACGGGGCGCCAGATCTGTCCTGCGTGGGGCACCGACCAACGGGGCCTGGCCTTCGACCCGATATCGGACACCTTCTTCGCGGGCACCTGGAACGACGGGAGCGTCACGCGGTTCGCGCGGGATGGGACGATTCTCGAAAATGTGGACGTGGGAATGGGTATTGCCGGCCTGGCATTCAACTACACGACCGGACATCTGTACGTGATCGAGAACAGTGCCGCCACCGATCCCTCGCTGCACATCGTGGATCCAGGGAACGGGTACGCCGTCATCAACAGCTTCATTTTCCCCGGCATGCCAGATTACTTCCAGGCGGGATTGGGTATCGATTGTGAAGGCCACGCCTGGGTCGTGAACCAGAACCTGAATGTGGTACACGAGGTAGATCTTGGCGAGCCGATGGCATGCATGGGTGGACTGGACTGGGTTGAGGTCGGGCCCGAGAGCGGGGTGCTGCAGCCCGGCGATGGCATCGATCTGAGTGTGCGCCTGTACGCCGACGAAGTGGACTTCGGCCATTACGAAGGGCACCTACGAATCATTAACGACACGCCTTACGGTCCCACCGTCGTCAACCTGACGATGGACCACGTCGATCGCTTAACGATCGCGATTACCACCGAAGGCGAAGGCGCGGCGCTCCCGTCCGGCAACGTGGATGTTTGGGGATTGGACGACCTGACGATCGCTTTCCAGCCGGCCGAAATGTACCACGTGCATGAGGTCTATCTGGACGGGGTGCCTCAGGGACGGGACCTGCCTGAACTGAAGTTGCAGGCGATTTTGCAGCCCCATCAGGTTCACGTCTTGTTCGGGTACTCGTGCGCCGTAGATGGTGACTGCGTGAACCCCAAAAACGACTGCCTTGGCGTCTGCGACGACGGCATGTGCATGTTCGAACAGTTCAAGACCGCCGGGGACGCCTGCGGGGACACGTTTGCGTCGGAGTGTTCGGCGCCGGACACCTGCAACGGGCTGGGGCACTGCTTGTCCAATCACGTCGAGTCTGGAACGGCCTGCAATGCCGACTCGGATGAGTGTACTTTGGGGGATGCTTGCGTGGCGGGCGCGTGCGCGGCCGGCGCGGCACCGGATTGCAGCGCCGAAAACGATGCGTGCAACGTTGGCATGTGCGCGTCCACGGGAAATGGTGGGTACGTCTGCTTCAAGGATCCTGTGCCCCGCGAGGGGGCGCTGTGCAATGCCGACTCAGACGGGTGTACGGTCGAGGATACCTGCGCTGCGGGTGCCTGCGTGGCCGGCGCGGCGGCGGACTGCACCGGGACGGACGACGTGTGCAACGTCGGGACCTGCCACTCGGCGGGGAACCACACCTACACCTGCGCGAAGGATCCGGTGCCTCTGGAAGGCGTGACCTGCAACGCGGACTCCAACGGCTGCACCGTGGGGGATGCCTGCCAGGCGGGCACCTGTACGGCCGGTTCTACACCTGATTGCAGCGCCGAAAACGACCAGTGCAATTCGGGCGTCTGCACTTCCACGGGGGATGATGCGTACGCCTGCGCGAAGGACCCGATGCCCCGCGAGGGGGCGCTGTGCAATGCCGACTCAGACGGGTGTACGGTCGAGGATACCTGCGCTGCGGGTGCCTGCGTGGCCGGCGCGGCGGCGGACTGCACCGGGACGGACGACGTGTGCAACGTCGGGACCTGCCACTCGGCGGGGAACCACACCTACACCTGCGCGAAGGATCCGGTGCCTCTGGAAGGCGTGACCTGCAACGCGGACTCCAACGGCTGCACCGTGGGGGATGCCTGCCAGGCGGGCACCTGTACGGCCGGTTCTACACCTGATTGCAGCGCCGAAAACGACCAGTGCAATTCGGGCGTCTGCACTTCCACGGGGGATGATGCTTACGCTTGCGCGAAGGACCCGATGCCCCGCGAGGGGGCGCTGTGCAATGCCGACTCTGATGGGTGTACGGTCGAGGACACCTGTGCCGCAGGCGCGTGCTTGGCCGGCGCGGCGGCGGACTGCACCGGGACGGACGACGTATGCAACGTCGGGACCTGCCACTCGGCGGGGAACCACACCTACACCTGCGCGAAGG
>CAZHDQ010000200.1:0-1170 GCA_964531595.1 uncultured Anaeromyxobacteraceae bacterium | reverse complement strand
GCACTTCCACGGGGGATGATGCGTACGCCTGCGCGAAGGACCCGATGCCCCGCGAAGGGGCGCTGTGCAATGCCGACTCAGACGGGTGTACGGTCGAGGATACTTGCGCTGCGGGCGCGTGCGTGGCCGGCGCGGAGCCGGACTGCTCGGCCCTGGACGACGACTGCAATGCGGGGGTTTGCCTGTCCACGGGTAACGATGATTACACCTGCACCAAGGACCCGACGCCGCTCGAAGGGCAGGCGTGCGATGACGGTGCCCTGTGTACGGTGGCCGCCTGCGACAACGGCGTCTGCGGGTTCCGCGACACTGTCGAGGATTGCTGCGGATCCCACGAGGACTGCGACGCTCCGCTGGAACGGTGCGATCTGGCCGAGAACGTCTGCGAGCCGGTTTACTGCACGACTTGCGAGAAGGACGAGGACTGCGGGGCCGAGGGGAACAAGTGCCTGCGCCTCTACTCGGGTGCGTACTGCACGATTGCCTGCGACCAGGATGACGCCGGGATCTGCCCGGACGGTTCAAGATGCAGCAAGGTGGCCCAGGATCTCTTCCTCTGCGTTCCCGACGACGGAGACTGCGAGTGCGTCTCGAAAGCGCGCATCCTCTGCAAGTCCGACGAACTGGTCTGGGTCAACAGTTGCGGTCAGGCCGGGGAGGTCGTGGACGACTGCGGCAAACGGGGCTGTGTCGAAGGTGCCTGTTGCCCGGTCGGCACCCGACGCGACGGCGCCGAATGCGTCACGCCCGTGGTGCCTGATGATGTGCTGCAGGACAGCGTCGGCCCCGATACCGGTAGCGAGCCCAACTCCAAGGGCGGTGGCGGTTGCTCGGCCGGCACCCAAGGGGGAACCTCGGCTGCCCCAGGCCTGCTGCTATTGATGATTGGCGCTATTGGCTTCCGCCGGTTGCGTCGGCGCGCGATCTGATCTGAACGCACGAAAAACCCAGCCACATCGTAGTGCCCCCTTCTGGGCTGGCAAAGCCTCCCGCTTGCCGGTTTCCAAGCCAAAAACAAGCCAGGATCTTTGATGACTCGCGATTTGCGCTCACCTTTGCTCCCTCCGCCGACCCACGAACGCCTTAGGCGAGCCAGGCCTTTTTTATGGAGCTGGGGTTTCACCAATCCGGTGAGGGGTCCGGTCGGGGTGGCCGGCTCCGCTCCGGGCA
>CAZHDQ010000199.1:0-5605 GCA_964531595.1 uncultured Anaeromyxobacteraceae bacterium | reverse complement strand
CGCCCCCCCTTGGCCTGGCTGCTCCTGCTTCCAATGCTGCTGACCCCGATTTCCGCCCGGCCGTGCGGCCCAGGTGTTCACATCCTCGAATCCGCACGCGGCGCCGCACTGCTGGCTGCGGGCGACGAGGCATGGGCTGCCGACCTAGCCGCCCCACTGGCCGCCCAGTACCTGGCTCTGGGGTCGATATCACCCGACTTTCAATGGGCGATCGACGCGATTCCATTCGGCCACAATGCGGCATTGAGCTACCACTTGCTGGACGCGGCGACGAAAAAAGGGCCGCAATTCCGACTGTTCGCACTGGGGCACCTAGCCCACGTCACGGCATCGGACCCGGCATGCGAGATGTTCCTGGTCCCGACGCTCCTGGCTTCGGCCCCGATCGGCATCATGGATCTGACGACCGAGGATGGTCCCCAGGGCGAATCCGAGGGTTTGATCGAGGTGTTTGGCGACCTGATCCTGGGCGACTGGAACACAATGGTCGACGTCGTCTACGACTTTTACATGGACGGCCCGGACGCCATCGCGCGTGGCGAGGAAATCTTCACTTGGTACTGCGCAGAGGGCAATGTTGCCCTGGGCACGGCGGTGGATTGCAATGCCGCCTGGGCCGAATTTGAGGCTCTGGTCGAATCCGGCAGGTCCATCTTGGGCGACATGGACCGGGAGACCGCCCGGGATTTCCTGAACAGCATGATTGATCAGCCCCCGGTTGCCATGGCCGAACTTTTCGCCGGAGGCCTCGTCCAGCAGGTGTTGGGTGAAAAGATGGATAAATCCGCGAACTACGACCGCGAATTCGCCCGGTTCACCACGGGCCCCGCGATGGACCCTGCCTTCTGGGCGCAATACGACGACTTTTTGTACCGGTTGGGTCCCGAGTGGATCGTCGAACGGGTCCGAACCCGCGAGACCGGTTTTCCCAACTGGAGCGGCAACGCGATGATCGCGGGCAACGTCCAGTCGATGATGACGTTCCTACCCGACACTTACGCGGTCGTCCCCGGCCTGATCGTCGACGATGTCCGGTGGCTGTCCGAAGGCGGCCAGACGCTCTCCGTGCTGACCGCTGGCCAGGAGGGGGCGACGGCCACGGTGCAGATCCGCTTCTTTTCGTCCTACCCCTTCGACGGCACTATCCGGGGGTTCGTCCGCAAGGATCTGCCGGGACGTAACGTCACGGCGGACCCGACCATCGGCCAGGGGGAAATGGCCTTCGCGATCGACCCGCTAGCTTACGTGACGCGACCGCGACAGACGCTGTCGATCCCGTTCACAGTTGATACTGATGGGGCCGTTGGCCTGTACCTGGACCTTTGGGTCGACGGCGGCGCGGGGCCCTGGCTGACCACGAACTGGGATCTGCTGTGGACGATCCCGGACCTGGATGTGGACGATCCCTCTATCCGCGACAACTTCGGTACCTACGGCCACTGGCCGCCGTCGCTCCCAGTGCAAACGCCCACGGTCACCGACGGCAGCGTCATGGTCAAGGTGCGGGTCGCCCCGGCCGGCGGCGGCATCGACGGGGCGCATGTGTTCTTCGGCGATAGCAAGCTGCCGGTCACGACCGGCTACAACGGGCTCGCGGTGCTCGACATCACGAACACCGCGCAGATCGTGGTCACAGTGGCAGCAACCGGCTTCGCATCAACCGAACCGGTCACGGCCCAACCGGTGATGCACACGAACGTCTGGGACGAAGTGTTCCTGCACGGCATCCCACTGATCACAGTGGCCCCCTGGTCAGGCAGCAGTTCGTGCATCGACTTCACCGTCGCCTACAAACCGTTCCAGGGCCAGGTACAGCGTTTTCTGACACACGCCGAAACGGCGGAACTCGATCCCGTCAGCCAAGACCCGGTGGCGACGACCTCCGAGGTCGAGACGGCCGCGGACAAGCCCGGACAGGTCTGCTTCGCTCAGGCGCTAGACGACGGCACCCAGGTGCTGCTGCGGTCATTGCCCCGCTACCACGACGGCAGCATGGGCGTCGAGAACTTCGCAATCATCGGGGTCGACGCGTCCGCGCCGATCCTTGGCATCCCGATCCTTCGGGTGCTGGACGCTCCATGCCACGACAACCAACCCTTCCTGAAGCCGTTCGTCGTCGACCTGCCGGTGACCGAGCCACACACCCCGATCGACGAGGTGGCCTTCAAAGGCAAAGGCGATTGGACGCCGGCGGCCTGGACCGCCGTGTCAGGCAAGGAGCCCGGCACGTTTCTGGTGTCCTTCCCAGTCGACGTCCTGGCCTTGGTCCCCGGCGGCACCCTGTTTCTGCGCGTGATCAACGCTGCGGGCAAGCCTGCCGAGACTTCGGTGTTGCTGCCGCAGGATCTGGTCACCGAACCCTGCCCGATCGAACCGTCATCCGATGAAGGCGCGGCTGACGAAGCCCGAATCGATGCCTGGACGCCAGATGCGACCGTCGATGCAACAATCGTGGACGCTGGACCGGACGCCCGGCCCGACGACGGCCCCTCCGCTGCCAGTGGCGGGTGTACCGCGTCCTTCAGGGTCGATGGTGCATCGGGCGTAATTTTTTGGCTGTGGTTCGTGGTGGTGTTGCTGGCGTCCCTGTTCCGGTCGATGCGGCGCCGGACCTTCACTCCGGTTGCCTAACCGATCACGCCGCCGTCAGCGGTGGCGCCGCTTCTTCTTCTTTCGTCCAGTCTGGCTGTCGTCCGATGGCGGAGCCGCGTCGCCCCCGGGTGTCCCTTCGTCCGTCTCGCTAGGCGCGTCTTGTCCGTCGTCGCCGGGCAACGCCCCCATGATCATCGTGCCGTGGCCTTCAGCCGACGGCGCGGGTTCCGCCGCGGGAGTCCCCCAGACGTCCTCGGGGTCCTTGACGGCCTCAAACGAAGTCGTCTCGGACATCGCCTCCGGTAAGGGCTCGGATCCGTCCGAACTGGAAGCGTCGGTCGGATCCACCAGCGCATCGATCAGCCGGGTCGCATCTTCGGTTACCACGTCGGCACCCGCGTCCTCGGACACGAACGGTTCGTCCGAGGCATCCTCGACCGGAATCGCCGAGCCATCCTGGAACGCATCGATCAGTGTCGTGGCCTCGACCACCGGTTCGTCAACCAGTCCCGACAAAACCTCGGGTTCTGGCACCGGTTCCGGTTCCGGCTCGGACGCGACGAACGCCGGCCGTCCCAGAGGCCGCCCGGCATACTGGGACACGTATCTTTCCCGGAACGCCTCGGAGGACGGGACCTCGGCATGGCTTTCCAGCAGATCGATCACGATCCGAGATTCGTTCTTCTTGCCCATCGCAACCTCCGTCGCCACATATCAAGCGCCAGCATCATCGCAGGGCGGCGACCAGCGCGTCAAGTACCTTGCCCGGATCACCGCTTTCCGGTATGCCGCCCTGTGCCAGGTCAGGCGTGCCACCACCGCGGCCGCCAAGAGACTGAAGCACGCCAGACAGCAAACGATTCGCGGGCGCCTGCGCGATCACATCCTTCGTAGCGGCCAGCACGACCATCAGTTTGTCGCCATCGCGGCGCGTCAGCAGCACCAAGCCAGACCCCACCCGGCCGCGGACCACGTCGGCCAAATCTCGCATAGCCTTGGCGTCCATCCCATCCGCCGAGACTGCCATGATGCGCACGCCGCCGGCCTCGATCGTCCGGTCGCCCGCCCCAGCCGCACCCGACGCCGCCTTTACCTGGGCATCAGCCAGTTCCTTGCGAAGCACCTTCTCGTCCGCAAGCAATTTTCGAACGCGTTCGGGCAGTGCGTCAGGTTCGATCCGCAGAATCCCAGACAGCGTAGCGACGATACGTTCGCGCGCCCGCAGGAAGTCCAGAGCCGCTTCCCCAGTCACAGCCTCGATGCGCCGAACGCCAGCCGAGATGCCGGTCTCGGACAGCACCTTGAACAGCCCGATCTCGCCGGTGCGCCTCACATGCGTACCGCCGCACAGTTCGACCGAATCGCCCATCCGAACCATGCGGACCACGTCGCCGTA
Source organism: uncultured Anaeromyxobacteraceae bacterium (assembly GCA_964531595.1). GTDB lineage: Bacteria > Myxococcota_A > UBA9042 > DTJE01 > DTJE01 > DUVQ01. The sequence continues at coordinate 1,617 of CAZHDQ010000199.1, read as the reverse complement.
CTTGTCGCCGAAGAAGTGCAACGCCCCCCGCTCGACGGCCTGGTCGAACGGCAGTTCTTCAGTGTCGACCGGCACATCGGCGAAGATGGCCGCTGTGACAAGATCCTCGACTTGGGCGATCTCGTCGTCAGCCAGGGCCCCTGTGTGCTGAAAATCGAACCGCAACCGGTCCGGCGAGACCAGCGAACCGCGCTGTCGGACATGCAGCCCAAGGACTTCGCGCAGAGCGTTGTGTAGCAGGTGCGTCGCACTGTGGTTGCGGCGGGTCCGCATCCGCGACCCGTCCACAGCCAAGCACACCGAATCGCCCACCGCCAGGCCCCCGCCCGTCAGCGTCCCAACGTGCAGAATCAACTCCTCACGAGGCCGACGCGTTTGTGCCACGTCCATGCCCCCAGCAGGGCCCGTGATCGTGCCGCGGTCGCCGACTTGGCCACCAGATTCGCCGTAGAAAGGTGTCTGAGCGGTCACGACGATTGCCTGGACACCACCCGCAGCGCGCTCGACAGGTTCCCCTTCCACGAACAACGCCAACAACTGCGACTGCCCGGTTTCGCCACGCGTCTCGTCGATGCCGTAGCCCGTGAATTCAGAACGCACCTTCAGCCGCGCACAGTGCTCGACCACACCGGCCAGGTCCTCGGCCTGCGTCTTCCACGACGCCCGGCCACGCACCCGTTGTTCCTCCATCCGCGCCGTGAACCCATCAAGGTCCACTTCCAGCCCAGCCTCGCCCGCCACAATCCCGGTCAGATCCACAGGGAACCCGTGCGTGTCGTAAAGTGCGAACGCCGTTTCCCCGTCCAGACGCCCGTCACCGCGGGCCTTCGCCGCGACGATCGCCGAGTCAAGCAGGTCCATTCCAGACGAAAGCGTGCGAAGGAAGCGGGCCTCCTCCTGGCCCGCAATCCGGTCGATAATCGGCGCAGCCTGTGCCAGATCAGTCCACGCCGCACCCATCGTCGACGCGACCTCCAGGCAGATGTCCTTGAAGAACGGCTCCCGCAGGCCCAGCTTGTGGCCGAACCGCAACGCCCTCCGCATCAGGCGGCGCAGCACGTAACCACGCCCCTCGTTTTCCGGATACACGCCGTCAGCGATTAAGAAAGCTGTCGCACGGGCGTGGTCAGCGATAACCCGCAACGCCGTGTCGGCTTCCGGGTCCTTCCCGAAAGTCACACCCGCCACGGCGGCCGCCTTGCGGATCAACGGCATGAACAGGTCGGTTTCGTAGTTCGTGCGCGTCCCCTGGAGCACGGACGCGATTCGTTCAAGACCCATGCCCGTGTCGATCGACGGAGCCGGCAGCGGTGTCAGGTTGCCCTGAGCGTCCCGGTCGAACTGCATGAACACAAGGTTCCACAGTTCCATGAACCGGTCACCCTGGTCGTACATCGACGTACCGCGATACGTAGGTCCACGGTCGATGTGGATCTCGCTGCACGGCCCGCAGGGCCCGGTGTCACCCATCGACCAGAAGTTCGACGGGTCGTCGATGATACGGTCCTGCGCGACCCCGACCTGGTCGATCCAGATCCGGCGGGCCTCTTCATCTTCAGGGTGGACCGTGATCCACAGGTCGGCGGGCTTCAGCCCGAAGCGTCAAGTCAACAATTC
>CAZHDQ010000198.1:0-5645 GCA_964531595.1 uncultured Anaeromyxobacteraceae bacterium | reverse complement strand
CGACTCAAACGCCAGTTTCGGACACGGCACGATGCACTGCCCTTCCTCGCATACCGAAGGGGACAGGCAGGTACCAAGCCCGCACTTACCGCCGCAGCCGTTGTCGCCGCATTGACGCCCCTCGCAATCGGGCACACAGCAGGTGCCGCCTTCCAGGCACACGCCGCCGTCGCACGGACCGCACGAACCGCCGCATCCGTCGACCCCACAAGCGCGCCCGCCGCAATCACGAACGCAGTCGTCCTCACCTGGATCGTTGGCCTCGATTCGGTCGGCTGGAGGGGCATCGTCAGCCCCAGAATCGCCGACGCCAGGATCAACGAGGCCAGGATCGACCGGCCCGCCCGGGTCCGCGCCCCCGGATGCGGTCTCGCCACAAGCCAGCGCCGCGACAATGCATCCCACCGCCAGCACTCGACAGAGCATCCTGAACATCGCGTCCCCCTGAAGGAAATTCAACCGGATATCGAATACCCGGAGTGCCCCGGTCCGGTCAAGCAGGAATCGTTGCGCGGTGACCCAAATGGGGTGATGGGCCGACGCCAAGACCGTCAAAACGATGCGTTTGTGGAAGCCGTGGCCGGCAGGGTACAACGACCGGGGGTGACCTTGTTCTCGGGCCTTGGAACGGCGATCTCCTTGTCGCCTTCTTCGTCGAGGAAGCCACCTGCGACGGCATTTTTCAATTCCATGTGTCCGTTTCCATGATCGGTTTTCGGTAAGCCCCGCCAGGCCAAAGCGACACCCCGGTGACGCGTCAGCCGTTGTACACTAATGCCCGGTTCCGGAGGACCAACGATGCGGCGAAATGTGCTGTCCTGCCTAGGCGTGATGCTCTGCTTTGCGGCTTGTGCGGGCACGGGCGAGCCCGGCCCCGACGACACCGGTACGACGATGGATGCTGCAAAGGACGCGGCAATGGACGCTTCTAATGACGCCCCGACCGCGACCGGTCGTCTGGGGGGCCAAGTCGTCCGGGCGACCTCCGGGACACCGCTGCCGGGTGCAGATCTGACCCTGTCGATGGCCCCCCTGGCGGACACTACGGCGCACGACGCGCGCCAGGTAATCTCGGGTGCGGACGGTCGATTCCTGTTCAAGGACGTCGTGCCGGGTACGTGGATGCTCCGTGTGTCCCGCACCGGGCACCGCGAGACGTCGCAGTCGATTGTCGTCGCCACCGGGGCCGACACGTCCGTAGAAATCTCCTTGGAACCCGTGGCTGTCGACGGCGATGCGTGCATAACCTGCCACGGCGATGTCGACGCGCTGCGGGCTAGTCTGGCCGACGACCCACCGCCCGAGGACCCGGAAGCACCCGAAGTCCTGGGCGAATGCTGCGGTGGTTCGGTGCCGGACATCCCCGCCCACGAAAAGGTCCTGCTGACGATGGACTTCGCGGGCGACACACACCACTTCGGCATCTCGTGCCAGGACTGCCACGCCGGTGACCCGTCGGGCGCTACGCGCGCACAGGCCCATGCCGGATTGGTCCCCGATCCGACCGCGGACGGCGGAGGCGCGTGCCGGAACTGCCACCCCAACCGGGTCGCACAGGCGCGGCGCAGCGGCCACTTCACCCTGTCTGGCAAACGACACGCGGTCGCGGTCCGAGCAGGCGTCGACGGCGACCTGCCCGAACCACTGGCCACCGCGTTTGACCGCCACTGCAACCGATGCCACGCAACTTGCGGCGATTGCCACGTCAGCGTCCCGGGCGAGGCCGGCGGTGGCCTGTTGAAGGGCCACCGCTTCGTCAAGACCCCACCCGACCACCTGACATGCGTCGGCTGCCATGGAACGCGCATCCGCGACGAATACCAGGGCCGCAACGGGGGCCGACCGCCGGACGTCCACTTCGAGGATCACCGGATGACCTGCCCCGACTGCCACACGGGCGACCAGATGCACGGTCCGGCAGACGGCGTTGACCCTGCGTCGCTGGCCCCTCGGTGCGAAGACTGCCACGTCGACGACGACGCCTTTTTTGCGGTCCCGGCCCACGGGGACGCGCACCGCAAGAAAGGGCGCCTGACGCTGTCCTGCCAGGCGTGCCACGCCATCGAATACAAACAATGCTTCGCCTGCCACGTGGCACTGGACGACCAAGGGCGCAGAACCCACGAGGTCAACGCGGCGACGAACCACCTGTCACCGTTGAAATTCCGCATCGGCCGCAACGCCGAGGTCGACGCCATGCACCCCCAGACCTGGGTGACGGTTCGCCACGTCCCGGCGGCGCCCGGGACGTTCGCATACTACGGTGAAAATCTGCTGCCAGCGTTCGACGCCGAACCCACTTGGCGCCGGGCCGCCCCACACACAATCCGCCGCACCACACCACGGACGGATGACCCGGGCGGATGCGGCGCGGGATGTCACGGGAATCGCGACGTTTTCCTGGGTCCGAATGACATCCCCGATGACGAGGTCGACGCCAACGCGGGCGTGGTCGTAGCGGTGCCGCCCGGGCCCCAGAATTCACCGCCTGCCGCGGACCGAGCTCAGTGAGGCAGGGGTCAGCACAAGGAAACAAACCCAATTCGCGCGCAGGCATAGCACCGCTACGGCCAGCTCAAATCGCTGAAGGTGACGCAGCGATGACCCTTGGATCGCGAAGACGCATCCCGGCCAAGGCGGCGAATTCTGCGGGGTCGACCTGACCTTGACGAACGGTCCGTGAAACCCGATAACGACTGCTGTTTCCCCGTGGGCCACCGATGCCGGCCCCCGGGTGCTGAAAACCGGAGGTTTCCATGCCTTTCATCCCTGGAATGCACAAGCGAATCCGCCCGCCAAAGCCGATTGTGGCCGTTCTGCGAACTCGGCCCGAAACGGCCGTCGACGACTACCGCCGCTTGGTCCACCTAGCCGGCGTCGAGGACGCGCTGGACACGGCGACCCAGACTATCCTCAAGGACAACATCACCTGGCACTTGGTTCACCCAGGCGTCAACACGACACCCTGGCAGCTTGAAGGCACGATCCTCGGTCTGCGCGATCACGGCCTGGCCGACCTGGTCGATGTCCACAACCACACTGTCGTGACCGACCCGTTCGTCGGCGAGCGCAACCTGCGCTTCCGCCCGGTCTATGACAAGTACGACATCCCCGTGAAGTACAACTTCCGGGAATCTGACATGAAATGGAGGGCTTACGTCCCGACGGCCCGCATGCGCGTGTTGGACCGCATCTTCCCGGACGGCATCCAGGTGCCCGACTTCTTCGAGGGCCGCAACATCGTACAATTGCCGACGATCAAGACGCACTCTTATACGACCTACACGGGCGCGATGAAGAACGCGTTCGGCGGGTTGCTTGACCGCCTTAGGCACTACACGCACACGTGGATTCACGAGACTCTGGTCGACCTGCTGGCGATCGGCCAGGAAATCCACACGGGCATGTTCGCGACGATGGACGGCACGACCGCCGGCGAGGGCCCCGGCCCACGAACCGTCCGCCCGCACGACAAGAACATCATTTTGGCGTCGGCCGACCAGGTGGCTATCGACGCGGTCGCAGCGCGGCTGATGGGTTTCGATCCCCTTTCCCTGCCGTGCATCCGCCTGGCCCACCAAGACGGGCTGGGAATGGGAGACCCCGACGATATTCAGATCGTTGGCGACCTGGACGTGATGGACGAGCGCTGGAATTTCGAGGTCGGAGCAAACTTCGCGACCGGAGTCGGGCGGCTACTGTGGCACACGTGGCCCCTCAACAAGGTCCAACGCCTGCTGTTCCACACGCCACTTGTCCATGTGTTCGAGCACGCATCGGCCGTGTACCACGACCAGTTGCATTACCCGCTGGTTTCGAAGCGGATCGTGGACCGGTGGCTCGCCGAATCGCCATGGGGACGGCTGTTCGACCGCGAGTACGCATCGGCCGAAACCATCCCCGATCGGCCGGCCACCCCGCCCTGGGCACGCTGATCGGCCGGAATCGGGCGTCCCCTTTGTCACCACCGCATCCGTCACGTTTCTAAAGCATTTGCCAGCCGATCGCGTCGACGCGTGCCCCACTCGAGCCATTGGCCAATCCGAATTGCAAGGCGCGGATTACAATCGACATACAGGGGCGAAATCGGGTATACCGACTACCAGTTAGGCGAGGCTTTTGATGAACGCACACGCGACGATACTTTCGGCTTGAGACGTGCGGCGACGTGCTTGGTACCGCTGCACGAGCGCGTCAACACGACTGGCGGTGCTTCGTCCGGGGAAAGTGTGTGATCGCGGGGCATTGACGCCCCCGGGAGGAATGACCCGATGGTCCGAATCGAACTCGCATGGCTGGACTGGTCGGTGGTCGTCTTGTACTTCGTCGCGATCATCGGGATCGGCCTGTACCTGAAGAAGTTCACGAAGACTGGCGAAGACTTCTTCCTGGCAGGACGCAAAAATTCGTCGTGGGTCGCCGGCTTGGCATTCCTATCGGCGAACCTGGGCGCCCTCGAGATCCTGGGCTGGACCGGCGGCACGATGAAGTATGGGATGTTCGTGTCCCACTTCTACTGGATCGGCGCGGTCCCGGCGATGCTGTTTTTGGGCCTGTACATGATGCCTTTCTACTATTCGTCGAAGATCCACAGCGTGCCCGGCTACCTGAAGCTGCGATTCGACGAGAAGACGCGGCTGTTGAACGCGATGTCGTTCGCCGTGATGACGCTGCTGATGTCGGGCATAAACCTGTACCTGATGGCACTTGTCTTCAACGTGCTACTCGGCTGGAACTGGCATGCGTCCATGTGGGCGTCTGCCGCGGCGATCGCCTGCTACATCACGCTGGGCGGTCTGATGTCGGCGATCTTCACCGAAATCATCCAATTCTTCTTGATCTGGTTCGGCCTGTTCCTGGTGTCGATCCTGGGGATCATCGAATTCGGTGGCGTCGCGAACGTGATGGAGGGTCTACCGGCGACGATGACCTCGCTGTGGGCGACGGCCGGGAGCCCTGACGAAAACGCAATGGGCGTCACGTGGCTCGGGCTGGCGATGGGCCTGGGTTTCGTGCTGTCTTTCGGATACTGGACCACCGACTTCCTGGTCGTGCAGCGTGCGTTCTCGTCAAAGGACCTGCGCCATGCGCGCCTGACGCCGATCACTGCGTCGTTTTTCAAGATGGCGCTTCCGTTCATCGTCGTCGTGGCTGGCCTGGTCGCCCTCAAGTTAGTCAACTTGGAAGGATCAGGCTTCGCGTTACCTATCGACCCCGTGACGGGCGAAAAAAACTACGACGCCGCGCTGCCGCTGCTAATCGCTCGCTACTACCCGACCGGACTGGTCGGCCTGGGCATTACGGCGCTGCTAGCGGGCTTCATGGCCGGCCAAGCGGGCAACGTGTCCGCATTCAACACCGTCTGGACCTACGACATCTACCACGCGGTCATCAATCGCAACGCGTCCGACAAGCACCTGCTGTGGATGGGCCGCGTAACGACGATCGTCGGCATCCTACTGTCGATCGTCACCGCGTATGTCGCGATGCAGTTCAGCACCATCATGGACTACATCCAGGCGATCTTTTCGTGGGTGAATGCGCCGCTGTTTGCGACGATGCTGCTCGGCATGTTCTGGAAGCGCACCACCAGCAAGGGAGCCTTCTGGGGGCTGATTTGCGGCATGGTCGTGTCGTTCGGCATC
>CAZHDQ010000197.1:0-5662 GCA_964531595.1 uncultured Anaeromyxobacteraceae bacterium | reverse complement strand
GCGGTGGGTTGGACTGGAATGGGACGAAGGGCCCGACGTCGGTGGTCCTTACGGGCCGTACCGGCAATCCGAGCGGACGGCGATCTACCGCGAGCATGTCCAGCGGTTGGTCGAGAGCGGCGCGGCGTACCCGTGCTTCTGCGACGGGCCGGCGCTTGATGCGATCCGCAAGCGCCAGCGAGAACTGAAGCGGAACAAGGGGTATGACGGGACCTGTCGGGCGATTCCGGTCGACGAAGCGAAGGCCCGGATGGCGGCCGGCGAACCACATGTGGTGCGACTGAAGGTACCGGACGGCACGACGACCGTTCACGACGAACTGCGCGGCGACGTCGTGATCGACCACGACCAGATCGACGACCAGGTGCTGTTGAAAAGCGACGGATTTCCGACCTACCACCTGGCGAACGTCGTCGACGATCACCTGATGGAAATATCGCACGTGATCAGGGCCGAAGAATGGATCAATTCGACGCCGAAGCACATCCTGCTGTACGCCGCGTTCGGCTGGGAAGCCCCAAAATGGGTGCATTTACCACTTCTGAGGAACCATGATAAGTCCAAGATTTCCAAGCGTAAAAATCCGGTCAGTCTGTTGTACTACAAACAGATCGGGATCCTGCCAGAGGCGATGCTGAACTTCTTGGCGCTGCTGGGGCATTCGATGCCCGACGAGCGCGAGGTCTTCGAAATCGATGAGTTCGTCAACGAGTTTTCGTTTGAACGTATCAGCCTGGGCGGTCCGGTGTTCGACACCGAGAAACTGCTGTGGCTCAATGGCGTCCGGATTCGCGCTATGGACCCAGCGACGCTGGCCGACCGGATACGCGACGTCGTAATGTCGAAAGACTGGCTGCTTAAGGTGGTGCCGCTTTTTCAGGAAAGGATGCGCGCCCTGGGCGAATTCATGCCGCAGGCCGCGTTCTTTCAACAGCCTTCGCTGGATGTTCCGGCCGCGGACCTGGTGGCGGCGGTCAAGGGCGGCGGTGACCCCAAGGCGATGGCGAAGTGGCTGGTCGAAGCTGGTGAACGCCTGGATGCGCTTCGTGAATTCGACGCTGCGAGCATCGACGAAGCACTGCGGGCTTGGTGCGAACTGGCCGGCGTGCCAACGGGTACGTTGTTCATGCTGCTACGGCTGTCGTTGACGGGCAGGAAGGCCACACCGCCGCTGTTCGAAACGATGGCGGTCCTCGGCCGTGCCGCATGTTCGCAGCGACTGCGCACCGCGGCTGCCGCTCTGAAGGCCGCGCCTGTGCCGAAGCCTGCTCCGGGGGCTTGATGTTCTTCCGACGGCCCTGGATCAGACCAGTTGGCAGGTCGGGAAAAAGAACGGGATTTCGATCGCGGCTGTTTCTGGTGCGTCCGAGCCATGCGCGGCGTTGGTGGACACGTCCTTTCCAAAGCGTCCGCGCACCGTGTCAGGACCTGCCTTGGCCGAGTCGGTTGGCCCCATCATGGCTCGCCAACCGGCGATCGCGTCTTTGCCTTCCAGCGCCATCACTACCACGGGTCCAGATGTCATGAACTTGACCAACCCTTCGAAGAAAGGCCGCTGTGCATGGACCGCGTAGAAGGCTCGTGCCTGGGCGTCCGTCAGGCGGATCATGCGCATCCCCAGGATTTGCATGCCGGAATCCTCGATCATCGCGACGACATCACCGACGTGGCCTGCGGCGACTGTGTCCGGCTTGAGGATGGCCAGGGTCCTCTCGATTGCCATGGGTTCTCCTTTCTCGATAGGCCTCAAGCCCGTCCGATGCGGCGGGCCAGTGTAAGCCCGATCTCGGCGGGGGTCTCGGCCACCTCGATGCCGTGGTCGCGCAGGACGGCGATCTTTTCCTCGGCAGTGCCCTTGCCTCCGGCGATTATCGCGCCGGCATGTCCCATGCGGCGACCAGGCGGTGCGGTGCGGCCGGCGATGAATGCGACGACCGGTTTGTCCATGTGCGCCTTGACGAAGGCGGCCGCTTTTTCCTCGGCCCCGCCGCCGATTTCGCCGATCAACACGACTGCGGACGTCTCTGGGTCCGCCTGGAAGGCGGTAAGCGCGTCGATGAACGAGGTCCCGTTGACTGGGTCGCCGCCGATACCGACGCAGGTGCTCTGACCGATTCCCAGCACCGTCAACTGGGCGACCGCCTCATAGGTCAGCGTGCCCGACCTGGACACGACGCCGACGCTACCGGGCATGTGGATGTGGCCCGGCATGATGCCGATCTTGCACTTTCCGGGGCTGATGACGCCGGGGCAGTTCGGGCCGATCAGACGTGCCCCTGCGCGATTGACGACCGGCATGACCGCCATCATGTCCAGCACCGGCACACCTTCCGTAATGCAGGATATCAGTCGGATACCTGCATCGACCGCCTCCAGTATGGCGTCCTTGGCAAACGGCGCGGGGACGAAGATCACGGACGCGTCGGCGCCGGTTTTCGCGACTGCCTCGCGGACGGAATCGAACACGGGGATGTCATCGATCATCGATCCGCCCCGACCTGGAGTCACGCCCCCGACGACCTTCGTGCCGTATGCCACCATCTGGCGCGCGTGATAGGCACCGGCGGCGCCGGTAATCCCCTGGACCAGCACCCGGGTGTTTTCGTCGACATAGATGGACATGGTTCACTCTCCTCGACTGGCAGCGACGACCTTGCGTGCGGCCTCTTCCATCGTTTCGGCCGGTACGATCGCCAGTCCGGAACGCGCCAGGATCTCGCGACCCTGCTCGACGTTCGTCCCCTGCAACCGAACGACCAGTGGTACTTTCAGCGCAACGTCGTGGGCTGCTGCGACCACGCCGTCCGCGATGACGTCGCAGTGCATGATGCCGCCGAAGATGTTGACCAGGATGGCTTTTGGACGGTCCTTCAAGATGATCTCGAAGGCGGCCTTGACCTTGGCGCGGTCTGCGGAGCCGCCGACATCCAGGAAGTTCGCCGGGCGGCCTCCGAAATGCTGGACGATGTCCATCGTGGCCATAGCCAGACCGGCCCCGTTCACCAGATTGCCGATATCACCGTCCAGTTTGATGTAGGACAACCCAGCGTTCGATGCCTCGACCTCCAGCGGTTCCTCCTCGTCGAAGTCCCGCAACGCGATCAGGTCCGGGTGGCGGTAAAGCCCGTTGTCGTCGAGGTTGACCTTGGCGTCCAGCGCCAGCAGATCGCCGGCGGTCGTGACGACCAGGGGATTGATCTCGAACAGCGACGCGTCCGTTTCCACGAACGCTTGGTACAGGGCGGCCAGGAACGTCCGCGCGTGTTTCGCGGGTTCCCCGGCAAGACCCAGTGCTGCCACGACGTTGCGGATGTGGAATGGCTGGATTCCGACCGTCGGGTCGATGAATTCCTTGGCGATCTTTTCCGGGGCCCGCTCGGCGACCTCCTCGATTTCCATCCCGCCCTCGGTCGAGGCCATCAGGACGATTCGCTGGGTCTCGCGGTCGAGCACAAGGCCCACGTACAGTTCCCGGGCGATCGCCAGTCCTTCCTCGACCCACACCTTGCGGACGCGCCGGCCCTCGGGCCCGGTCTGGGGCGTAACGAGGTCCGAGCCGATCAGCGCGGCAGCCCGCTCGAATACCTCGTCCGGCGAGCGGCAGACCTTGATGCCTCCACCCTTGCCGCGGCCGCCAGCGTGGACCTGGGCCTTGACGACCCAGACGGCCCCGCCCAGTTGCTGCGCGACATCTTTGGCTTCCTGCGCCGTCGTCGCCAGCCCACCTCGTGGGACCTTGACGCCGAAGCCGGCCAGGACGCCTTTTGCCTGGTATTCATGAATCTTCATCGTTGATTCCCGCCTCCCCGTTACGGACCCGTCGGGTCCTGTGTCCATCGTCTGCCCCACAGGCCGCACACGTTCATGGCGCGGCGGGGGCATTCACGGCGGCCTCAGGCATCTCGCTGAGCCACCTCTGAGGCAATTGAGCGTTTAGAGCCGTGAGCATGACGATCGGGTCCCCGCGGCCCTCGAAAAGAAGGTGGTCTTCACGCAGTCGGAACGTGCCGGAGCGAGCCAGAAGGTCGGCAGGCTTCAGCCAGGAATCCGGCATCCGCATCAGACGATCCGCCTCGGGTTGTCCCTGCAAGTTCCCAAGCGTGATACCAACCTCCTGCCACCATGCCTCGGCACGGGCCTGCAACGCGGGCCCCTCACCAGTGACGGCACGTGCGATCGCGATGACCGCGTCTTCCGACGCAAACACCGCTGTGTTGGTACACAGATCGCCGCACCAGGGGGCGGTCGAGGGGTCCAGGAAGAATAGGGCCGAGTGGCCAAATGCATCGACGCCGGTGGATTCGACCATCCGGGGCATCCAGCGGCCGCGTCCATCGGAAAGGCGTGGCCACGAACCCAGCGAAACCAGGACCGCGCGGCTCACGGCCTGGACGGTGCCGACTGTCAGGTAACCATCTATTATTCCAAAGGATATCTCGACACCGTTCCGGGTCACGTTGTAACCGGATGCTTTGCCGTGGACCCATCGGTAGGAACCTTTGACTTCGCTCAGGGAGCCGCCCGGGCACATCACCAGGGGGCCGGCCTCGGGCAACAGCGCGAACGCGCAGGTGCCGGCAACGTCGGAAAGGTCAACGCCGTACAGGGTACGCAGGCGCGTCTTAAAGTCGTCCGCAGTCATTGCGTACACCAACCGAGGCAGTCCAGCGGGCAGCGATTCGAGTGCAGCCTGGACGCGCGAGGCCGGGAAGATGCCGAATTGTGTGGCCTGGATGGGAATGCGCGGTGCAAGTTCGTCAATCGCACCGAACAGGCTTTTCGGGGCAGGGGAGGGCGCCTTGGAGTGTGGCGTCAGGCGCGTCGCCGCTGGCGGCAGCTTTTCGGGTGCCGTCGGGGGTGTCTTTTTGCCGCAGCCTTCGCCGCCGCAGGCCGTAAAGGCCATGAGCACCACGATAACGATGATGGGGCCGAATTGGAGTCTCAACTTTCTGCCTCCTGGCGCCAGGGACGTGTCTTGCTCACGGGTGCGTCAAGCTGGATCCCGGCAAGTCGGCCTTCCAAGAAGATGGCCGTCCGGAACGAAGCGGCCGCCAGCAACGCGCCGACGATCAAATCGATCACGTAATGGTATCGCAGGTACACGGTAGCAAAGATCATCGAAGCCGCAAGCGGCAGCACGAACCAGAAAACGCGTCGCCGCCATTTCCATAGCATCAGCAGCACCAGTACGCCCCCAGCGGTGTGACCGGAGGGGAAACAATCGACCTTGACGTTTTCGGCCGAGTCGAGCGCACGGGCGATCCATTCGCCGACAGCGGTGCCATGCACTGGAACGGTGAAGGGGAACAATTCGGCGAACTCGGGCATCTGGGCGGCGAAATAGGGCGAACGCGCCGGGACAAGGAAGTAGCTCATGAACGCGACAAACACCGTTATCGCTACGGCGCTAAGGAAGACGTTGAATCGGTGGTACTCACGTCCGAACAGCAGAAAGAGTCCGACCAAGAACAGCGGGTAGTAGCTTATGTACGCGATTTGGAACCAGTCTACCGCCAGAGGATGCAAGAATCGCTCCAGCCAGATCAATGGATCAACGCCGAAGATCGCCCGGTCGATGGCCTGCAATTCGGCCTCGTAGGACCGCGGGTTGACGATCTCGGGCACGCGTCCGATCGTCAAAAAGAAGTACGCAACCAGAAGG
>CAZHDQ010000196.1:0-5669 GCA_964531595.1 uncultured Anaeromyxobacteraceae bacterium | reverse complement strand
CAGTTACATCCATGCAGCGACGTTCAACGGTGAGCCACTGGAAACCCTGTGGATCGACCACGACCGCATCGTCAACGGCGGCAAGCTGGTACTGACGCTGGGCAAGGAACCGGCGGCGAAGTAGGCGTCATCGACGGGGACCGGACCGCCGCTAACGCCCCAGGTCAGTAGAACACTTGGGTCAGGGCGGCCAGCAGCACGTTGCTGGCGGCGTGCAGCAGTGCCGGGGCCAGAACCGAACCCGTCCGTTCGCGTAACCATCCGAACAGCAACCCCGGAAAGAAGACCGCCAGGCGGAACGGCGCCGGGATCGCCACCAAGTGTACGACCGCGAACAATGCGGACGCGACCACGACGTGCCAACCGAACGACACGCCCAGAATCCGGACCCGCCGGGTAAAAAGCGGGGCCAACCGTCCCTGGACGTAGCCGCGAAAGAACGCCTCCTCGGGGATCGCGACCACGACTAGATGCACCAGGAACAAGCGAAGCCACCAAGCTGTACCTGGCAAGGCAGCCCAGTCCGCCGTAACGCCGTCCAACAGGTGCGCCCAGACCGCGAATCCCAGGCCATACAGGGGAAAGATCGCCAGGGCCGCGACCAACGACACCAACACCGAACGGCCGGGTCGGTCGGCGTTCAGCGCAAAGTCCGCCGGATCTAAACCACGACGTCGAAGCACCAACCATGGAGCGACCAGGAAGAACAGTGCCGTGATGCCGCCCTGATTGTCGGCCAGTACGCCACCAAACCGTCCCACCGCCTCGGCGGCGAACAGCACAGCTATGGCCAGTCCGAAGAGAACCGATACCTCGGCAACGATGGCACGGCGGTCGAGCGGGGAGTTCGCGCCGGGACTCACGGTTCGCTGCCCTTTGCGGGTGGGGAAACGTCAGGATCCATCTTGAGGGCTTCGCGCACCGCAGGCAACACGTCCGCTTGGGCCTTTTCCAGCAGGCTTTTCACCCGTCCCAGCGGCCACTCGCGAACGATGTCGGCCGCAACGGAATCGTGCGTGTCCACCGTTCGAAGGGGCAGGCCGACCGAAAGTTCGGCCGTCAGCAGAATAGCCACGATGAAATAGCAGAGCACGGCCCCCTTCGCCGCGCCGAACAGGCCACCCAGCAACCGGTCCACGAAACCATGCGTGGGCGAAGTAGCGTGGGCCGCCTTGACGACCAACCGTGCCACCAGCGAAAGCACGAAGTACACGAGCAGGAAGATACCGGCCGGAACCAACCCTTCGCCATTCACAGGCAGTCGCGCCAAAAACGGCAGGGCCTCCATGGCTGGGCCGGTCGCCGCCATCGCGACCGCCACGGCCGCCACGACAGCAGCCAAGCGCAACACCTGGAACAGCATCCCCGAGATCAGTCCCATGATCCCAAAGACGGCCAGGATGACGATAACGACTACGTCAAGCATGGCCGGTAATCTAGCCCGCGAGGCACCGGATTGCAAGAAGTTGGGCGGGGCCACGACGTTGCGTACTACCGGCTTTGGGAATAGGCTTTGTCGAGTCCGGAGGTACCCATGACCCCGATGCGCCGCATGTTCCCGCTTCTGCTGATGACGACAATGGTGATCCTGGCAGGTTGCGAGATATCCGTGTCCGACCCGCTGCCCGACGGCTACATCGCTTCGTCGACGCGTGTCCTATCGATCCGGGTCGACCAACCCCTGACCGACGACCACGGCAAGGCTCTGCCCGTTCGTACGATGGGCGGCTTCGATGGCGGTCCAGCGGCGCCGATCACCGAATCAGTGAATGTTTTATACAAAAACGCAGGCGTTAAAGCGGTGCAGTTTCCTCGTGGCTGGGGTTGCGATTATACCCTGGACGGGGTCTTCCCGAACGTCCTGGCCGATCCGGGCAGCGATGGGTCATACCGCTTCACCGACATCGAAGACATGGCGAAGGGGTTCGTGTCCCACGGAATGCTGCCCATCTGGCAGGCTCTGTACGACGTGGGAAGCGGGACATGCCGCGCCGATGACAAGGGCGGTGCGGGCAACCCGATCGGCGACCCGGTGCTGTGGGGCGAGGTGGTTACTCACACGTTGGGCTACCTGAACCGCAAGGTGGCCCCCTATTTCAACGACGAATACAAGGCGCGGCTGGCCGAATTGGGAATGAGCCCAGGCTATGTTGAAGTGCTGCCCGACCCGATGACGTGCTGTGGCTACCAAGCACTGGGGTTCGACTATCTCCAGCCGGTGTATTCCGCGCTGTTCGAATCCCTGGCCCGCCTGGACGAAGAATCGGCCGGTTCACGCATCCTCGCAGTCGCGGCGCCGTCGTACCGGATTTCGACCACAAACGAGATATCGGACCAGACGAGCCCGATGGGGCGCTTCCTGGCCTTTGCCGCACAACGGCCGGCCGGTCAAGTACCCGATTTGTGGTCGCTGATGTCGTCCACACGATCGCCCGACGCCCAGACGGCGCTGCTCGGATCGTTGCAGGCTGGCCTCGCTGCCCAGGGCCTGCCGTCCACACGCGTCGCAGACCTGGGCATGCGCGTGGCACCGGCGGTCTGGGAAGCGCGAGCAGCCGACCTGGATACGACAGCGAAACGCAGCGCCTATGCGGGCGCCTTCCTGACCATGGCGAAGATCTTGGGCCAGGACACGATCGAATTGATCGTCCCGGACCGCCGGGGCGGCCCGGCGGGCAAGGTCGACGCCATGCAGGGTGAAGATCTGTTCCTGGATGCGGACGGTACCCCCCTGCCCGCCTTCCACACGCTGATGCCGTTCAACGTGATGGATCTGAGCAAATCCGTCCGGGTCCGGGTCGAAGACGACAACGCTTCGGCCGGCCCCAGGGACATACGGGTGCTGGCGGGAGTCAATAAGGACGGCGGCGTTGGAATCATCGTGGCCATGCTGCCAACCCTGGACGACCCGCGCGTCGGCTACCGCGTGACCTACCGCCTGCAGATCAGCGGCCTTCCGGACGGGCCGCGGACGTTGCGCCGTGCAATCATCGATGCGGGCACCACCGGCTTTAGGTACACGGAATCCTCGCTGGCGACACCCACGAGGGGCTTGCTGACCATCGCCCGCCAAGCCACGTCGCCCTCGGTGCAGTACCTGGAACTGAACGTCTTGCCCGAGTGACCGTCACGCGGTCTTGCGCCGCGCCCACCAAAGCCGCCCCAGAAATAGCAGCGCCGCCGCCATGATCGCAAAGGGGTCTGCCCCGCCGCCGGTCGCGGAACAACCGTTGGAACGCTTGGGCGGGCGCGGTTCCTGGCCACCGGCATCGGGCGCAATGGCGTCGGCGTCCTGCCCGTCCGGAATCTGGACCTCGCCAGTTACTGGCAGGCAGATCCGTCCCAGACCGCCGCCATCCACACAGGCAAGCCCGTCTGGACACCATTCATCCACACAGTGCTGGGCACAGTAGGACCCGCTCCCGGTCGGCTCGCAAAGCCCCGTCGTACACTGGTCGTCCTGGGCGCAGGCCTCACTTGTGGACAATCGATCGACGCTGGGCATGCAGACACCTTCCGTCGCACTGCCGTAGCCGACACAGGCCGTTCCCCAGGGACAAATCCATTCCTCCAGACTGCACAGGGTACGGCAGGAGCGTCCCTCGCCGCGGGGCAAGAGGATGCAATGGCCCGAATCGCACTGAGCGTCGTCCCAGCAGGTCTCGCCGTCGCTTTTAACAGTCGTTCCGGGGACGCAGGCCGCACGCCCGTCGCCGAGCGCGGCACACTTGTGACCGGATAAACAGTCGGGCACCGCCGGATCGCACGCTTCGCGGCACAGGCGTTTCGCGTCCGCCTCGGACCAACAGATCCCTGATTCGCATTCCGCATCGGCCACGCATTCCCAGCCCAGGCCCTTTTTTGTCGTCGGGATCCGGTCCGCCGGGTAGCATCCTCCGGTGGCCGAACCGGACGACCAGCAAACCTCGCTGCCAGGGCACCGGTCGTCCTGAGGGTTGCAGGACTGGCGGCACGTGGACCCGCTGCCGTCCGGCGCCGGGTGACAAAACAGCGTCTCGCATTCCCGCGAACTGGCGCAGGGTTCTCCGATGGGCAATTTGCGTATTCCCGGGATGCACCACCCCCCAGAGGCGGAATCGACGTCGCCGCAGTGGAACCCTTTGTCGCAGTCGTCGCTGGCGACATCGCAGTTCCGGGTACACATCTGAATGCCTGACACGAGCAGTTCGCAGGTAGTCGGCGCAAGGCAATCCGCCTCCATTTTGCAAACCGAGCCGAAAGTGACGGTCCCGGGCGCTACGCCGGGTACCCCCGCGCAATACCCACCAGAGCAGGTCAACTGCCCGTCGTACTGTTCCTCGCCATCAGCGTTGTAGCCAATGATCATTGGGCAGTCGTCGTCGTCACCGCATCGGTAGTACTGCCCTTCCAGCGGGTACAGGAAGCACGCGCCCGCCTTGTCGTCGTTGTGCAGGGTCGCAGTCTTGCCATCGGGGTCCACGGCGGGTGCCATCGTCGGTGGGTCGCGATCGTTGAATCCGTACAGCACGTGCTGCAGGCCAAAGAAGTGGCCGATTTCGTGGATGGCAACGCTCTTGACGTCCTGCGTGTACCACCCGTCAGCCGAGGTCGTCGACCAGGACACCGAGTAGGCGTTGAACGCGATGTCGGCCTCGACGATGTCGCCGGTGTAATCGGTCAGCGGGGACGTAACACCCAGCACCCACTGGCCGAATTCCCAGCGCGAGTCGGTTATCCAGACCAGTTCATTGCGGCCGTTAGACGACCACGTGATGGGCAAGACGTCCTTGGTCGTGGCCGCGCCCAGGTACTCGAAGCGCAGCGACGAGCAGGCGATGGCCTCCCAGTCCTGGAACGACTGGTGAAACAACGCGACGTCGGACCCGTCATTGATTTCGGGAATCCCACCAGTGTCCAGGTAGTATGTCAGGTCGGGGTGGCCCCAGCGCACGACGCGAGAGCCGCTATAGTTCAACTGGATCGAGAACGCGGACGCCGTCGCCGGCGCCAGCAGCATCAGGATCACCGAGATCCGGGCAAGGAGGCGCATCATCGGGCACCTCCACCGACGCCACGGCGGATCGCCTCGCGAAGAGCTTCCAACGTCATGTCGTCCTGCGAATCGATCGGCGTCGCTTGGCGCAACGTCCCGTCCTTTCGCACGACGGTGTGAATCCCAGCCATCGACCGCCGCACGCGCAGCGGGGCTTTCGAGTCTGCGTGCGTCACCAGGTATTTACCCATCGACAGGCCCGATGGCACCCAACCGCGCAGTGTCCGTTCCAGAAACAAGACGACTTCATCGCCCTTTGCGAAATCCGGCATCCCCGGCACACTAAGCGTCGAGCGGCCGTCGGACCCGCCAGGCAGCACGATCGTCAGCGTCGGTCCCGTGGGTTGCCCCTTCAGCGTTTCGCGGACCGCAAGCGTCACGCGTGTCCCGAAAGTACCGCGCCGTTTCGGGCCGTCGTCCGCCCGGACATCGCGCACGACCGCCCGAACCACCAGATCCGCACCGCGCGCCATTTCTTCGACTGGAACTTTCAGTACCGTCGTCGCCGACACCGGCACCGCGATCGGAAGCATCAGCGCCAGAACCCACCATAGCCGCTTGAATCGCATGAATGCTCCGTTGTTTCGACCGCAACGCCGCCGCCGAATCATACGGAAATCCCAGGCAGGTTCAA
>CAZHDQ010000195.1:0-5683 GCA_964531595.1 uncultured Anaeromyxobacteraceae bacterium | reverse complement strand
CCAGCAACACCATCACGGGGACCAGGGACGCCGTCAGTCGCGAGTACACCCAGTCCGGATGGGAATGCCCAACAATCCAGCCGGCGGAAACCACCGCGGCGACAGCCAGCCCGACGCCACGGGCCGCAAGGGGACGCAACAGGCCGAAACCCAGTCCGAAGACCACCAGGACGATAGTCGCAGGCGCCAGTTCGCTGGCCATCCGGATGAGCCCAGGCACGAACAGTCCCCACGCTGCGGTCGGCATCATGAAAGGGTAGTAAACGGACACTCTGGGCGAATCAAGCAACCAAAACGGCAACCATTGGAAGAACGCGGGGAGCAGCACCAGGACAAGCGCCCCCAGCACAGCCGCAGCCGTGCCGCCGATCGTCCAGGCACGGCGCCGCAAGGTTTCTTTCAGTGAGTCGGACCAGCGCGCGCACATCTGATCCGGAGTGGTCCCGCGCGACCAGGCGATCGCAATAATCATGTCGGCCAAAGCCCACAAGACGAGCGTTTCTGATCGCAGTTCTGCCAGGATCAATTGGAAACAGGCCAGCGACAACCCGATTGCGACCCGTTCCCGCCGACCGCCCTGGACGCGCCAGGCCCGGTCCAGCGCCAGGAAAGTCAGCGCCGTAAACAGCGCGACGCCACCAATCGGATGGTCCGAAAGCGCGTACTGCGAAACGAGCGGGTTTACGAGGATCGCCAGCGCCCCCACGGCCGCGAGGAGGACCCCGGCCCCCATCGCCAGACCCACCGCGAACAGGAGCGGGATCGAGGCCGCCAGGGACGCGATGGTCAGGCGTGCGGCCGACATCACCGGCGGCATCGGATCGCCAGGCAGCAGCCATCGAAGCAGCCAAATGGTCTCGCGCCGCACGAACTCGCGGTGAAACAACTGGTAGATCTGCAACAGGGTGCGTCCTGAATTCCCCTCGTGGGGAACCGTCCACCATGCCTGCCAAAAGGTGGGCGCAACGTGCCAAGCCGTGACACCGAACACAAGCGAGGCCACGCCCACCGACGCTACCGTCCGGACGCGGCGCCTACGCGACGCACCGGCGCCGGCAAGGACCCACGCCCAGGCCAGTGCAACGATGCCCGCTAACGGCAGCGTTACGGCGACCAAGCTGCGCCAACTGGGTCCCCCGCCGAGGAAGATCGGCTGTATTTCGACATCTGGGAACGCCGTGCGCAGCCCCTCCCGCATGTTTTCGGGACGGTCGAACAGATACTCCCTCAGGAAGGCGTCGTACGAGGGGTCGCCAGAAAACGGGTGGATGGATTCCATGGTGGCAAACGGGTCTTCACCCACGACGCCGGGCCGGGGGCCGTACTCCAACGCAGTGACGGGTGCCACCCAAAGGACGCACGAAACGGTGAGCCAGGCGAACCAGCGCATGGGTTCCCTCCGACCATGGCGAGGACCGACCCGACCAGGACTCGCCGGCCTAGCGAACGGTCCGCAGTCCGGCCTGGGCGGCCCGGATCAGCGGCTCAGCCAACAACGGGGCGCCCACTGCACCGCGCATCCACGCGTCAGGCGTCAGTCGCCCCTGCACGCACATGCGTTCCATTTCCCGGGCAAGGCTGCGACCCTCGATTTGCCCCTCGATCTGGGCGTGGACCAAGTGGCCGATGGCGTAGTCCGGCAGATATAGACCGTAAACGATCATGTGGCTGTATATGGCCAGGATGGCCGAGTCGCGCACGCCCGTCACTGGCGCGAAGTAGCGGTTCCAGATCTCGACGGCCTTGGCGATCGTGAATTCCCGCAGTTGCGCCGGGGTCGCGTCCGGATGGGCGTACATCCAGCGCCAAACCGCCATATCAAGCAGGCTGACGCCCGAAATTTCGAACGTCATCCAGAACGCGTCCACTGCGCTAAGCGCCTTGCGCATGGCCGCGTCGCCACCGTCGAAGCCCAGTACGTCCAGATCGCGCTCCTGAAACAGGAACGCAAATGCTTCGGTGAACGCCGTGTTCGGGACCCCCATCATCAGCGTCGAGTCGACCCGGTTCAGCGTAAACACTTGCTCAACACAATGCCCCAGTTCGTGCAACGCGATGTTGTACCCCTTGTAATCCATGCCACCCTGCGCGACCCGCGTCCGCAGCCGCGCCTGGTCGGAGCGCATGCCCGCCCCCATCGCGTGGCCGGCGCCACGAGACGCGTCCACGACGATATGTTCGGCCAGATAGCCAATGGTGTCGGCATCGAAGCCCAACCGTCCCAGAATCCCCGGCACGTCGGCTTGAAAAGCACCGCGAGTCGGGTAACGGTCGCGCACTGCCGCATCCAATCGTTCGCCGGGTAGCGTGCTCCGGACCTTGAACCCGTCGTACCAAATATCGAACGGCTCCAGCGGGCGCCCCAGTCGCTTCCGAATCAGCTTTGCAATGTCCTTCGCCACCGGTGACGCAAGCACCTTGGTCAGCAAGGCCTCGACCTCGGCTTCTGGAATCTCGCGGTCATATTCGAACTTTCGCGAAATGTGCGTCGGGTAGCGCGGCGAAGATGCGTCAATGCCCCGTTCGGCCGCAAAGACTTCCAGCAATTTCGCGTAACGGACGTCGGCCTCACGGTCAGGGACCGGTACCTTCGCCCCTGCCGTGGCCGCGTGGACGGTGTTGGCGACCGGGTCCCAGTCGACATCGGGATTGTCGATAACTGCCGCAGGTATTTCCTGGCGCAGGATCCGGTCCATCACGGTCGCAATCAACCGCTGGCCCGCCAGATTCGACGCCGGGCCCGCGTACAGCGCCTTGATGTGATCACGCAGGCCCCAGTGGGTGATCAACCGCGGACCGTCCGGGAAGGGCCGAGACCCGTCCGGCGAGACCAGCGCACCCAGGTGAATGTTGTAGTTCGCAATGTAGCCGTCGGCAGCGGCATACGCAGCCGTCTGGGCCTGTCGGGCGTCGCCGGGGATCCGCATCGCGAACGACTGCACCAAGCGGGCCGCCGCCCAGTCGTCGCGCGAAAGCCCCGATTTACCCAAGTCGGCTTCGGGGAAATTCAGCAGCGCGACGAAAGCGACGCGCGTCCGGTACACATCCTCGGACAGGTGGTCGAACGGGTCCAGCGTGGCGAACTGCAAGTCGACCGGCAGCGGCGCCAGGGCGTCCAGGTCCGTTTCCTCGCGCAGCGTGCGGGTCAATGCCACGCGATACCCGACCAGCGCCTCCATGTTCTTGCGAAACCGCTCCAGCAGGGCCACGCGTGCGTCGGGGTCGGCGACGAACTGCGCCTCGCAGAACACCCGAAAATCCGACGGAGTCCCGTCCTGAGCCCGCCAAAACATCGCGGCCGCATGCACTCCCCGGTCTGCCAGGGCACGCACCACCTCGCCGTGGGCCGCCACCAAGGCGCCGACCGTTGCCTGGATAGTTGCGTCATCGATGAACCCGTCCATGATCTTTTGCTCCGCTAAGACGGCGACGGCCTTTTCTGCATTCGAACCGGCCACAGCCGGCACGGTTGCCATGGCCGCAGCCAGAATCGTTGCCATGCAAACGAATACCCGCATCATCCCACCTCCCGTCCGCCGCCTCGGACGAAACGATGATGCCACATGGGGCACGCGGTCGAAAGGCCGGCGGCCATCCCACGTGGAACCACGGGGCGGATGCCGTCGTGATACAGTCGTACACGCCCTGAAAATTAAGGAGCAGTTACGATGCCCATCCATCCGTTGGCCGGACAACCGGCCCCGCGCGAGTTTCTGGTCGACATCGATTCCCTGATCGCGGCTTACTTTAAGAAGCGTCCCGACCCTGACGATCCTGCGACGCGGGTGGTGTTCGGGACCTCCGGCCACCGCGGTTCGTCGCTGAAGGGGTCGTTCAACGAATCGCACATACTGGCCGTCGTCCAGGCGTTATGTGAACACCGCGCCGCCGCAGGCATCAACGGCCCCATGTTTTTGGGCGGGGACACCCACGCACTGTCCGGGCCCGCCCTGAAGACGGCCATCGAGGTTCTGGCTGCCAACAGTGTCACCACGCTGGCCGAGGAAGGCCTGGTACCCGTCCCCACCCCGGCACTTTCGCGCGCAATCCTGGCGCACAACCGTCAGGCCGGTGGCCGGGCGGACGGTATCCTGGTGACCCCATCCCACAATCCACCCGAGGACGGCGGTATCAAGTACAACCCGCCGGAAGGCGGCCCCGCAGACACGACCGTCACCAAAGCCGTCCAGGATCGGGCAAACCGAATCCTGGCCGACGGACTGGCTGACGTCCGGCGAATGCCGTTCGATACCGCGATGCGCTCGGGGTTAGTACACCCATTCGATTTCCGTACGCCGTATGTCGAGGATTTGGCGAATGTACTGGACCTGGATACGGTCCGTTCGGCCGGCGTCCGACTGGGCGTTGACCCCCTGGGAGGTGCATCGGTCGCGTACTGGGACAAGATCGCCGAGCGGTACGGATTGAACCTGGTCGTCGTCAACCCGCGGGTCGACCCAACGTTCGGGTTCATGACGCTTGACCACGACGGACGGATCCGGATGGACTGTTCGTCCCCCTGGGCCATGGCCGGTTTGATTGCACACCGCAATGAGTTCGACGTGGCATTTGGCGCCGACCCCGACGCCGACCGACACGGCATCGTCACGCGCAGCGCCGGCCTGATGAACCCCAACGCCTTTCTGGCCGTAGCGATCGCGTACCTGTTCGAGCGGCGCCCCGGGTGGCGCCCCGATGCCAACGTCGGCAAGACGCTGGTGTCCAGTTCGATGATCGACCGAGTCGCCGCCGGGATCGGGCGCGCAGTGTACGAGGTGCCTGTGGGTTTCAAGTGGTTCGTGCCAGGGCTACTGGACGGTTCCTGTGGATTCGGCGGCGAGGAAAGCGCCGGGGCTTCCTTCCTTCGGCGGGACGGTACGCCGTGGACGACCGACAAGGACGGGATCCTGCTGGGTCTGCTAGCCGCCGAGATCACGGCGAACACAGGCGAGGACCCTGGGGTGCGTTACACGGCCTTGACGGAACGCTACGGCAAACCGTGGTACGCAAGAATCGACGCCCCAGCAAATGCAACTCAGCGAAGCGCCCTGGCGGCGTTGTCGCCGGACCGGATCACCGATGCGGAACTGGCGGGCGAACCAATCCGGCAGCGGTTGACTCACGCCCCGGGAAATGGCGCACCGATCGGCGGTCTGAAGGTGGTCTCAGATTCAGGCTGGTTCGCGGCGCGCCCCTCGGGCACCGAGGATTTGTACAAGATCTACGCCGAGAGTTTCAGGGACGAAAACCACCTGCACCAGATCCAGGACGAGGCACGCCGCATCGTGACGCGGGCGCTCGGAGAGGACGTCTGACCACTAACCCACCTGGGCACCGCACCCTAAGTTTGTCCGGGCGCCACGTCGGCAATCACCCCACCAGCCAGTAACCTATCTCCGTCGAAGAACACCGCGGATTGTCCTGGCGTCACGGCGCGGATCGGCACGTCGGAAACCACGTCCCAGAATTCGCCGACAGGCTGCACCCGGCAGGGGACCGCCGCGTGGCGGTAGCGCACCTGGACACCGCACGCGACGCCGGACCCGCTGCCCTCTAACCCTGGGAATGTCGATTCCGGACGCACCCGGAATCTGGTGGCATCAAGGCGCGCCGGGTCCCGGGTGACCACCGCCCGCGTCCCCTCGATCCTTAGGACCCAGGCACGCACCCCCAGGGCAGGCCC